>JACPZR010000100.1 GCA_016195395.1 Spirochaetia bacterium | reverse complement strand
GGCCCGCTCGTCCTCATCTTTGGTCCTGCGGTCTTTCAGGTTCCCTCGGCCGATGTAGCGCTTTTCAGCAGGGTTGGATTGTCTCCACAGCCGCGCCTGCTCTGTAAATTTCTGAACGCGGTGTTCCAGATACGGATGGGTTTGAAAATATTCGGTCACGACGTTGCCGCCAGTGCGTCCTGGAAAGTTCGATCTCTGCGCGTTGAGAAGGCGCTGGAAAGCCCGGCCTGCGCCGCCTGGGTTGTACTGCGAACCGGTCAGAAACTCATACCCATAGTCGTCGGCCTGCGCTTCATCTGTCTTTGAGTACGAGTGCCGGGTAAGAATCATCACCGCCATGTCCGCGAGCTCACCCATCTTGGCGGCGCCCACCTTCTTGGCTGTGAGTTGGAATCGCACGGTGTTCAGGCAGTGACCGGCTTCCACGTGCCCCACTTCATGACCCAGCACAGCCAACAGCTCATCCTCGCTTTCGAGCGTGGAGAGAAGCCCCGCCGTTACGATGATGACCCCTCCGGGAAGCGCATACGCATTGGGGACTGTCTCTGGTGACAACAGTACCCGATATTCAAAGGGTTTGGTGGCGGTGGCGGAAGCCTGTTTCAGGAGGGTCTGCACGTAACGTTGCTCTTTGGACGTTGTATCGGAATATGGAACATAACGCGAATAAATCGCGTCACCGTAGGCTTTTTCATCCAGGTCATCCACGGGAAGAGTCCGCGTTAATGTCCGGTCCAGAGAGCGGGGCGCTTTGCCGGCCAGTTGAAAGAGAGGCGCAAGGCTTTCCGGCAGGGCTGGATTTTCGCGAAGCGTGCTTACGAACGTTATCCACGCTGCTCCTGTCGTCAGCACGGCGGTAAATAGGATCGTCTTTGGGGCCTTCATTTTTGGAACCTCGTGCGGAATCGGGCGTAGAGCGCGTTCATCGTCAACATCATGAGTCCCACGCCGACAAAAACAACCGCTCGAACGACGTAGGATGCCTGGGCCATGTCGAACGCAATCAAGCGGACGAGGCAGGCGCCAAGAGCAATGGTGGAAAGAATCCGGAAGTGGTTCATCCCAAGAAAGAGCGCCAAGAGGAAGATCGCGAAGGATTCAGCCACCCAGAGAAGCGTCAGGATCGACTTATCGAAGGACCACCACAGGAAGAGGGCCGTGGCTATGAAGATGGGATAGAACAACACCAGTCGTATCTTTGTGCCCGCGCGCGCCGGCAGCGCCGACCAGGAACGCAGGATGCCCGGGAACTGCACACCGCTCAAATCGGCATAACGATAGAATACTGCGGCAAAGACAAACTGCGTAATGAGAGCGCCCGCCGCTCCAATCCACGGCTGGTGGGACCACAAAGCGGACGGAGTCACTCCGGACGTGGAGACAAAAGCGATGTTGAAACACGCCGCTATCGATGAGACCAGCGCATAGAGACGCAGGCGCGACAAGTCGGCTGCCCGTTTCCCCGCGTACAAGAGCGCGAGCGACAATACGGAAAAAAGCACGGGGTAGAATCGGTCCGGCAGCTCCGCCAACCCCGAGAACACAAGGAATGTCAGGAACGTTTCCCAGCGGAGCGGTGACAAACGATCCAGCAGTGATTCCTTTGCGTTATCCGGTCGGCCTTTGGAAAAGAACAATGCCTGATACAAGAACACAACAAGGGCAAACAATTCTATGCCGAATCGTCCGTGGATGGGCCCAAAGCTGCGCTCCCACTGCATATCAACGAGCACATGACTTCTAATAAAGATGAATGCTAATATCCAGGAACCGATCTCAAGCGCTGTGGGTAGCGGATCCGTGACGCCGGATTCGTGTCCGGGCATCCTGATCATTCTGTGGAGGCGCGCAAGGACGCCGCCCAATCCGGGCGATGTAGCGCGTCGTCCCAGCTCAAGCACCACGAGGCCCAGGAGAATGACAAAGCTGCTGTATGCAAACGGGGAGAGTCTGTCGAACGCATAGTACCCGGTGATGAGGGTTTGCAGCAGAAGCAGGGCCGCTCCGGGGATCGTAATGTAAGGTCCGTTCTGTTTGAAGCGCGAGAAAAGAAAGACCAATACCAGCATCAAGACGTCAGGCGCCGTCGCGTGCAGAAATCCCAACCAGCCGGATTCCACCGGGAGGTCGCTCAGTTGCAGCCAATGGATGATCAGGAGTATGAGGACGGCAAAGGCAGCGCCGGCCAAAAGTCCGATGGTTTCCAGTCGTGCGCGCAACAGCAGGAGAAGCACAACGGCCGGCAGAATGAGCCATGCCGGAGGCGCTCCCGGTGAATTCAACGAGGCCATGTAGAGAATCGAAAGTCCGGGAAAAATACCCGATAACCCCAGCGCGCGTTCCGGGTTTGCGAAAGCGCTGAATACTTCCGCATTCCGGGCACGCGTGCGGTAGAGCCACGCAGACGCAAGAAGGCCAAAGGCGAAAAGTCCGCCGGTAAAATACCAAGACAGAAGAAGGTGATCTTCCGAGTGCGCTGCGCCGGCCGCCTGCGCGATCAGCATCGCCGCATAGAAGAGATAGAGAGACACCGCGGTGACGATTTTTGATCCCTGTCGGATCGTAAGTGCGGTGAACAGGAGACATTCCGCTGCGATGAGGGTCCACACGTATTGTGTTCCCATCTCCCATTTGAGGAGAAACAAGCAGGCCGCTGTAGCCAGTCCCTGAGCAACCAGCGTGTCTGTTGCGTACAGCCAGTGGATCCCCTGCCGCCTGGCGCGGTCAGCCAAAAGAAACACAACCACTGCGGCCGCTGCGAGCGGTACTACGGCCCACTTGGAGCCTGTGGCATAGATCAGCGCAGCGTTACCCAGGTAGAACCACGATGCCAGATGTGTCAGAAATGAAAGAGTCTTAAACGTGGGCGATCTGTAGACCTCACGATAGTGGAGCAGTACCGCCGCAAGCCCTGTGAGAACGAGAATGGACAACGCGCCCACCGCGGCGGGGTCCGGCAGAGCGGGCGCCTCTGCGAACGTTGAGCGCCAGTAGAGATGATACACAAAGTACGATGCCAGCGTGACGATCGTGTGCGGCTCGCGCCGGAGCGGATAAGAATAGAAGAGAGATACAAAGACAACGCTCCCGCCCACAAGAAGCGTAGCGGTTCCCTGGGGAGCGGTGGCAAGCGCAGCCAGAGACAATACAACGTGAAGGGATGCAAAGATCTGTGATCCACCCAAAAGGCCGCAGGCAAGATTGAATACAATGGCCGGGATTAATACCGCCAGTCCCTGCACGTCGCCTTCCGTCCACTTGATCCCCGGTATAAAGATGGCGCCCACAGCGGCAAAGAGAACTACCGCGCCCGACGCGCTCCGGAGCCAGAGAGAAAACTGGCCCAGGGCGTGGCGGCTGCGAAAGAACCAATATGCTGCAAACAACGCGGCGCCGATAACGTTGATCATGATGAATCGGAGGAGAGGTGTAACGTGAAGCGCGGCGTAGACTCCTAAGAATCCAATCCCTGTGACGAGGATCACCGCTCCAAGGATCCCGGTCCAATTCTCGGCGAACTTTGCCTCAAGAATCTTCCAGCGGCTGGGCCCCGTCGGCGCCGCCGGTCTGGCGGGAGCCGGGGCGGTG
>JACPZR010000099.1 GCA_016195395.1 Spirochaetia bacterium | reverse complement strand
GGACAGTTTGAGGTATGGAGTGTGAGCGGCTACGAAGGCCGACAAGACACCATCCGCGGACTGGTCACCCCGACCATCGAGACATTCGAAAACATCTACGCGGATAAAGACTATCGGATCGACATGGAAATTCCGGAATTCACGGCCGTCTGCCCAAAGACAGGCCTTCCGGATTTTGGGATCATCTACATCTCTTACAAACCCCGCAAACTCTGCCTGGAACTCAAAAGCCTCAAAGACTATTTCCTCAGTTACAGAAACGTGGGCATCTTTCATGAAAACGTAGTGAACAAAGTACTGGAAGATGTTGTAAAGGCTGCAGCGCCGCGCTGGGCCAGGATTCACGGCGACTATAACGTCCGCGGCGGCATCAAAACGCGCGTGAGTGCCGTCTATCGGTCAGACACATGAGCGCTGGTCCCGAATTCATCAAACACATGTTCCGAGTCATCGAGGCGGGAGCGCGCCTGCGTGCGGACATGCCGTGGCTCGTGGACGACTTTGAGACGCTCGCGCACAAGACCGGGGTCATTCAAGGATCGCTCGCGTTTACGGCCAAGTGCGGAGACTTTGAAGTGCGCGGTCCTCTGGGGAGCGACTTTGAGTTTGAAGCAGACCTCTCCGATGGTCCGCAGGGGGCCTATCAGGTCGTGATCACCGGCCGCGATCACAGGGGATTCTCTGTGGAAATCTGGCGGCAGATGGTGTTCGTGCAGCAGTCGCTCCACATGAGCCCGGAAGAGATTGATGGCCTTGCCAGACGTTATGCACCTGTGTTTCTTTTCAGCCGCAAAGAGGAATATTATCCGGTGCCGCTGGATGCGCTTCTGCAAAACCCGCTCCTTGCAGAGAGCAAAGAGCACATCCGCGTCAAGACAGTGCTGGGCCATGAATCCGTCCCGGTCAGCCGTCTCTTTGAATTTCTGCGTTATAACGGCCACGAAGACTACCTGCTGGATCAGTCGTTCTCTTCATTTGATGAGAGCGTATTTCGTGAGATTCATGGAACCGTAAAGCAGTCCGTCATTTATTATTCCTACCAGGAAGACCGCTCGAGCGGGCGCTTCTTCATCAACTACCATACCTTCTATGCGTTTGATCCCAAGACCGGGATCGCCAAGCTTCTTCACGTGGGCCCGCATGTCTTCGACCGCGAGAGCCTGACTGTGGTGTTTGGCGCGGACCAGAAACCGGAAAGCGTTGTGCTCTCCGCGCACTTGGAACACCAGCCCATTCTCTTTCTCGAAAAGCTCAAGATGTGGAACACGGGACGTGTGCGTGTGACCTTTGCAGACCCATTGTCTCCGGTGCACAACGGACATCCCGTGGTTCCGGTGGCGGAGGGCTCACACGCTCTGTATCCCACGGCCGGCCTCTACCACATCTCCGCGCTCACCGAACTGGCCGGACACATCTTTCCGCATATCTTCCCGGACCACACCGGAGACGACGAGCCGCCGGAGATCACCTCGCGCCAGGTGTTGCTCCCGCCGGGAATCGAGTCAGATGCGTTTGGAAATTATGAACTGCGT
>JACPZR010000098.1 GCA_016195395.1 Spirochaetia bacterium | reverse complement strand
ATGCGCGGCTGTATCGACTCAGGCTGGCGCTGAATGACGTACCTTCGGAGAACATGGCATACGCTGCGTATCATCTCCGCTTTCGATCCTATCTGGCGGCGCTCCACGCGTCACGGCGCGGGCTCTCGCAGGTTCTTCTTCCGGACGGTGTGTGGGACGGGCAGCGTCGTAGTACGATGGCAACCCTGTTGCGGCAGCTTGAAACGGAATACGACGGACTGGGCCGGTTTCAAGACAGACACACGGTGCGCGCCCTTGCCACGTCTCTGGAGGACCCTGATTTCCGCTCCGGCACTGATGAACTTAAGAAGGCCGCCGGAGAGAACCTGCGAAATCGGGAAGCTCTTCTTTTCCTTCTGCGGCTTGAGCCCGCGGACCAGAGACCGCGCCTGAACCGGCTCCTCTTGGAACGGGACAAGACCTGGGACGACCGTGAACTCCTGTCGCTCTACCGTGATTACTAACCGGCGCTGTAGAGCCGCCGCGGCATGTCCGATTTTCTGGTTTGCGCTCTGCTCGCCCTGATGCAAATTGTCCTTAATGCTGAACGTTGGACGCCGCAGGGCTCTTGTATCCATTGCCGGGGTTGTGATGCTCGTGCTTCTGGGCTTTGGTCCGGACGAGGGCCAGCTCCGCGCCGGCGCGCCCATACAGTGGCAGACCGACTTCAACAAGGCTCTGGCCTCTGCCCAGGGTTTAGATCGTCCTGTGATGCTCGATTTCTTTGCTTCTTGGTGTGGTTACTGCCGCCGTTTGAGAAAGGAAACCTACCCATCGGCAGAAGTGACGGATGAGGCGTCTAAGTTCGTATCCGTGACGATCAACAGCGAGGAGCAGCCTTCTCTGGCCCGCAAATACAGAGTCAGCGGCGTTCCGGTGATTGTGTTTCTGGACAAGAACGGCTCCGTGCTTGACCGTGTGGACGGGTTTGTGGACGCGCGGACGCTTGCGCGAAAGATGCGTGACGTTGCAAAGCGTCGTGCCGGGGCAGGCGTTCTTGTCCAGCAACTGGAAAAGGACCCCGGAAATGTGAGCTTGAATTTCAAAGTGGGTCTCTACTATTTTGAAAATGGAAACGCCGCGCGCGCACGGGATCACTTTCTGCGCGCCTATTCGTCTTCTGCTCCCGGCGCCGCCGAAGACAGGCAGAATGCGCTGTATAACGCTGCGGTGGCTTCTATGGAATTGAAAGATTACCGGAGCGCCGCGGGCTACTGGAATACGTATCTGATGCGCTTTACCGCTGTGGATAACAATCATGCTTACGCGCGTTATTTTCGCGGCCTCTGCCTTCGTGAGCTGGGTCAGGTGAAGGAAGCCCGTGCGGATCTGCAATATGCGTCCCTGTCTCTTCATGACCCCGAGGATAAGATGGGCGCAGAAGAGGCGCTGAAGGGGCTGGGGCAGTGAAGCAGATCCTCGACTTTGTGCATCCTCATATCAGAGCGATTGCAGGTTACGTGCCGGGATACCAGACAGAAAGCGCGGAATTCATCAAACTCAATACCAACGAGAATCCGTACCCTGTTCCAGACCGAGTACGGGAGGCTCTCCACCGCGAAGTTGACGCGGAGCGGCTCCAACGTTATCCAGACCCGGTGGCGGCTCCTTTACGGACGCTGCTTGCCGCCCATTGCGGAACGACGCCTGATAATATTTTGATCGCCAATGGATCGGATGAGATTCTGTCCATCCTGTTCCGCACAGTGTGCGGCCCCGGAGACAGCTTTGTGACCGCTTCTCCCACGTACAGCCTGTACCCCACCCTGGCCTCCCTGGTCCAAGCGTCCACCACGGCCGTTGCGTTGAAGGACGACTGGCGCATGAACCTGGCGGAGATGCTTTTGCACGCCCGGACCGCGAAGCTGACAGCCATAGTAAACCCCAACGCGCCCACCGGTATTCCGGAGTCTTCGCAGGACATCCTGGCATTTGCCCGATCCAGCCCGTCGCTTACCCTTGTGGATGAAGCATATGCGCCGTTTGGCGTGGAAACGCTGGCTCCGCAGGCGGGCCGCCCGGGGCTTGAACGCCTCTTGGTCTGCGGCACGTTCAGCAAAGCGATGAGCCTTGCGGGCATGCGCATCGGTTGGATTGTGGCGCATCCCGAGTTTGTCCGCGAAATGGAGAAGGTAAAGGATTCATATAACGTTTCGAGGCTGGCACAGGCGGCCGCCACCGCAGCCCTTGAAGATTTTCCATCGATTCAGAAGCACATCGATGAAATCGTGGAAACCAGAGAGTTTTTGCGCAAGGAATTGACACGTATGGGTTTTGATGTGCTTCCAAGCGCTGCGAACTTTCTATACGTGTCCCCCCCGGACGGCCGCGGCCGGGAATACTTTGAGTATCTGCGGGGCCGGAAAATACTGGTGCGGTATTTTCCAGAGGGTCGTGGAGAGAAATTTGTGCGGATCACCATCGGCACACGCGAACAGATCAACGCGCTGATCAGCTCGTCGGATCTGTTTCTGAAGTCCCCGACGGCTGGACATCCGGCGTCCCGCTGAGGCGTTCCTTCAAGTTCTTCTGTATTTTCAGATAGATCCGGTTATAGCCGCGGATTCGTTCGATTTTCATTCGGGCATCCCGCGCCCAGATACTCTCCGGATAGTCTGTGACCACGCGGTTGAAATAGTCGTAAGCCTCCTGAAAGTTGCGCAGCGCGTACAGGGAGCGCCGGAGGCCGTTTGCGTCGGCTGTCAGTTTAATGAAGCGGTTCTGGTCCATGATTCCGCCCAGACCGCGGCTGTAACGGATGAAACCCTGCTTGTAATACGCATACGACGGATCCCCGTGCATTCCAACGCCGCGCTCCGAAGAGAGCACTGGATCTCTGTGGTGCAGATCGTAGTCCCAGCCGTCTACGCGCGGCCTTTCATCGCCATCCGGGGACATCGCAGGCGGTGTTGTGCCGGTGTTCTTTGAGGAATCCTCAAACGCGCGGACCAATTCACGATAGGCTTCATTGATCCGCATCATCTTGAGTTCTTGAACCAGCTTCTCGTCAGGGGGGAACAGGTCAGGGTGATTGGCTTTCACGAGTCTCCGATATGCGGTTTTGACTTCCTCCAACGAGGCGTTGTCCCCCAGCCCAAGAATTCCGCAATGAATCAAGTTTAACGCCACTTCTCAATCACCCGCGTACCGATGGATAACGTCGGCGTACTCCTGGGTGATGCCGCCCAGTCGGAAGATCACTGCCCGTTTTACGCCGGAAGCTTTGAGCATGCCCAGATCACGGTCGAGGTCCTCCGGCGAGAGGCGCGGCTCATTTCCAAATATGCCAACCGCGGTGGTTCCCAAGCCTCCAGCGAACCGTCTGCCATGTTCGGCCGCCGAACTCCTGATCTCACGCCGCATAGCCCCTTGAATCCAGCGGGGCAGCATACTTGTATAATACATAACAATACGATGGTGTGGAACGGAATCCATAGGGAACGTGATGCCGAGAGCGCTCATCAGGAAGCGCGCAACGGGCCCGGTGGGCGGATATTCTGCTGTATGAATGCGGAACCCGGCCAGGTCCAGTTCGCGTGTGATCGCGGCAATACGTCTCCTTTTTTCAAGAAATCCGCGCCATCCCTTTAGGAACATGCTGCGTCGGACCAGAGGGAGTTCCAGATCAAAGAGGACGTCGAAGCGGTCGGCCCGGGAGAGAAGGTGTTGGCGGAGGCCTTCGAGCTCCTCAAGGTACGAAAACGGAGAAATCCAGTACGACTTCTCAAGCAGCGGCCAATACGCCGGTTGTGCGGCCTTGTGGTACGTTACCAGACGTCCGGCAGCTTCGTCGAATGCGTCAAGAGAGGGCGCGGCAAGAAACACAACACATGGATGCTTGATGAGCGATGCCCGGGATAACGCATCATCGTTAAGAAACTCCTCAAAGAAATCTATCTGCAACGCATTTCAGCCGTATCGGTCGCTGTAGAGGGGGTAGGGAGGTTCACCCGGAACTTGAATGGCGAACAATTCCCCTGCGGTCTCCATGGTGCCGGCGATGGTGTTCTCACGGACAAGAACTCCAAAGTCCCCTTTCTTGGTTTGTTTGCCGCCCAGTACGCCGGCGCCCTCCAGCACGTAAACAGCAACGGCCGCCGTTGGATCGACGGGGATGTTGTAAGGCCCGGGTTTCATTGAATAACGTTTTACCACGGCCGGCGTTTTCATTTCAAATGGTGAGTCGTCTCCAACAATTGTGACCTCGTGCATACTGCCGCGGTCAAAGGCGGGGAAGTCAGCAGCACGGTAGTCGTCATATGTGGGGGGCTGGCGCAGAGTGTGGGACAGGTCAGGATCAAACCAAATCTGGAACATGGCGGACCCGGGTCCCATGCGCTCTGCGTGCGTGATTCCATTTCCGGCCCTGATGATCTGCGCGTCACCCGTGTTTAATTTCTTCCACGCGTTGGCCTTGTTGTCAAAGTGTTCAATCTCGCCCCTGAGAATGAAAGAGCAGATTTCAAAACCTTGGTGCGGGTGTTCTGCAATGAGCCCGCCTGAGTCGCTCCAGGCAAACGCCCAGTAGAAGAGCGTGGAGAACGGTTTCATTCCGCCCTCGTCTTGAGAGAATCCTATGGGTTTCCTTTCTAGAATGCGTTCGCTGTCGAACGCCCCGTATGCCTGTTCTTCGTAAGGAAGATAGTGGAAACTCATATCAGGAAGAAAATGCGCGGCCTTCCTTTTCGGCAAGTAAAAGACCAATACCGGTCAGAATCACACAGAGTATGCCGCTGCATGCAAGAATCCAGATTCCCCATCCGCGCGCGGTCAGCTCGGGAAGCAGGAGTGAGACCGCCCCCCCGCCGATAAATGGCGCGGATAACGGAGCGGCCAGCCCGTACACCGCTGCCGCAGGCGTCTCCAGCCGGGTTCTGTAGGCCCGGAGGAGCATGAGGCCCAGGGCTGTGGTTCCCGTGGCCATTCCATAATTCAAGAGAGCCAGTTCTTTCCACAGGTGGCGGGGAAGCAGAAGTCGTGAAAGAACGAACAGCTGCACAACCGACCATACGGCCGCTGCCGTCATGAGCGCACCGAACACCCACGCGTTAGTCACAAGAACGGAAAGGCGCACAGAAGCAATGGCAGAAATGACAAGAACCTCAAGGACAATGGACGTCAGTTTTTCGCCTGCTTGGGCAGCGTCTTCCCATGCTGCCGAGCGACGGAGAATGGGGCGCATCACATAGGCGGTCAAAAGCGCGGCAAAGAACAGGGGCAGGTCCTCCACAAAATGCGACGCCTTTACGGAGACGAATGAGAGCGTACGGGAGATTCCTGTCATCCCGGCCCAGGCCAGCACCGACGCCAGGGCAATGGCCGCCGCACCCACAGCGTAAGACAGCCACCGAATGCCGGCAGAGGTCTGTGCGTCAGCATGCGGCACGTCTTCCAGCCGTTCATGAGCGGGGCGAGGCAGGAATGATAACGCAACCACCCCGGATAACGTTCCCCACACAAGACCGCCTGTGGCGCCCGCAACAGCAAGATCCCCGGATGCAAAATCCCCCAGTTTTTCGGCGATTGCCTTGAATGACGCCGACGATCCTGGCCCTCCTGCCCATGAAACTTCGATGGCATGAGCTGCCAGCCGCGGAACGTGTTCCCAACCTGCCAAAAGAACCACACAGAACCCTATGCATATCTGACTCAGTCCCACAATCCACACAAAGATTCCCTGCCGTATCACGGCCCCGCCCATTCCAGGTTCTGCATGGCTGCGTCGTTCACCCAAAACGATTCCGGCAAAGAGTAACGTTACAAGAAATACCGGCCAGCGTGTTATGAATGCGTGAGGCGGCGCGGGGATCCAACTGAGTACGGCCGGGCCCCCCAGAAGGAGCAGAAGACCGCCGGTCATGGCCGGGGGGATGAAGAGTCTATCCAAAACCGGAAGGAGTCTGTGCAGGACGCGTGCCGTGGAGGCAACTGCAGCCACAAAGATCACAGCCGGCAGGAGTGTGTACAGGAAAAAGTCGAGGGACATCAGCCGCGGCTCATCAGGAACTTTTCAAGATAGTCGGTGATGTCCTTGATGTTGCGGTTCACCATCCGCTTGAATTCCGGAGGAATGTTCTGCGACTTGATGACGCGGTAGTAGTTCAGTGCGTTCTTCAGCATCTTACGACGCGTGAACTCCTGGGCCTTAATGAGCATCGGTTTGTATTTGTAGTAGGCATATTCCATCGTGTGATAGTCGCGGCTCAGCTTGAATGAGTTGGGTATTTTGGTGAAGTCGTATGTCAGCGTGAGGAACGGGGCATCGTCCTCTTCCGGCGGTTTCAGTTCAAGAATCCCGTGGATTTCCTGAACGGCCGGTTTCTCGGGCTCCTTTTTCTCTTCCCCGGCGCCTTCTTCCGGTTCGATGATTTCCTCTACGCCTTCGCCCAGCCCTTCGGCCACAGCTTCCGCAGGCGCGGCTTCGGCTGCCCCGGCCTCAGCGGCGCCCTCAGGGGCCTCCGCAACCATGACAACCGGTTCCAAGTCCTGCTCAATCGCAGACGGAAATCCCAGTTTCGGCAGGTCGTCCAGTGGAGGGGGTTTTTCAGCCCGTGGTTCTTCCTCCTCTTCTTCTTCCGGCGGCTCTTCTGCTTTGGCTTCTTCAACCGGTTCCGGCTTCTTCTCCTCCTCTTCCTTCAGCGGCTCCGGTTCTTTTGTGGGAGGTTCCGGTGCTTTGTCTTTCTCCGGCTCGCCGATATTGATGACGGCGTTCTCGATCCTGATTTCCGGAACGAGGGGTCCTTTCCCCATGACAGCGGTGCCAGCCTTCTCGGGTTTTTTCTCTTTGTTCTTCTGGGCCTCTTCGAGCTTCTTCTTGTTTTCTTTGTGTTTCTCGAGTTTCTTCAGAAACTCGTCGCGCTCTTTGAACAGGTCGTTCTTTCGTCTGTCAAATCCACTGCGCCGGTCTTTGCGGAGAGCATCGGGACCTTTTCGGCGGTCTGCGCTGATGCGTCGCTCCTTTCCGCTCCGGCGGTCCTTCAGTGGGAGGTTTTTGTATTTTTCCCACTCACGATCAAAGTCCGCATCGGTCCAACCGTCAGTGATGGGGAGCCAGCTCTTGTCCTCAGTGGTGCTTACACCGTAACCCACTGGAACAGCCTCGCCGATTCCGGCTGCGGTGGCCCCGCCCGTCGCGGCGCCGCCAAGAAGCATCCGGAGACCCGGAGCCGCCGCGGGATTGACAGCGCCTTGTGCAGGTCCCGGCATGGCAGGGGCTCCCGCTCCCGGTGCCGCTGCCGGGCCGGGTCCCGTTGTAGGAACTCCGACGAATGCAGTGGGAGCCGGTGCTGCTCCTGCGGGGGCCGCCGCACCCGGGGGTAGCTGCTGAATGACCGTGCCCGGCGGAATTTTGAGTTCACCGGTTGCGATCACCGGAGCCGCAGCCGCAAGGGCGGCGTAAGCCTGAGAGAGCTGCGCAATGAGGCCTTCTGAAACGGCTTTCAGTCCCTCGGTCAAACCTTCGATG
>JACPZR010000097.1 GCA_016195395.1 Spirochaetia bacterium | reverse complement strand
CACTTTCTCAGCCGGAAATCCTGGCTGGTTCTCTCCCTTGTGATCAATATTTCGATTCTTGCCTATTTCAAGTACACGAACTTCGGCATCGAAATCCTCAATGACGTTCACCCCTTGGGAGGAACGATCTTCGCGTGGCCGGCGGCGCACATCCTTCTGCCCATTGGGATCTCATTTTTCACGTTCCAGTCCATGTCCTACGTGATCGACGTCTACAGACGCGTCATCGAGCCGCGGCGCAGCTATGTCGACTACTCCATGTACGTTGCCTTTTTCCCGCACATGGTCGCCGGACCGATTGTCCGCTCAAAGACATTCTTTGCCGGCATGGACAACCGCTTCCAAGTGAAGCGCGAAGACATGATTGTCGGAACAACGCGAATTGTGCACGGGTTCTTCCGCAAACTGGTTCTGTCAGACAATCTGGCCCCGCTGTGCAACGGCGTGTTCGCGGGCCACGCGGGGCTCCACCCGTTCGACGTCTGGCTGGGAGCGCTCGCATTCGGCTGGCAGATCTATCTCGACTTCGCGGGCTATTCTGACGTTGCCCGCGGCGTGGCGCGGCTCTTTGGAATCGAGTTTGAAATTAACTTCCTGTATCCTATGGCGGTATCCAATATCCAGGAGCACTGGAGCCGCTGGCATCTTTCGTTTACTACATGGATCCGCGACTACATCTTCATCCCTCTGGGGGGATCGCGCGCGGGTGAATTCAGGACATACATCAACATCTTCATCACGTGGTTCTTTGCGGGCGTCTGGCACGGGCCGGCGTACCACTTCATCCTCTGGGGCGTATGGCAGGGCGTGATGGTCAGCATCTACCGCGAATACGCGAGGACGCGGCTGTATACGTGGATCAATGCGAGGGGCGGGTTTGTCTGGGACATCTTCTCGCGGATCGCCACCATGTTCTTTTTAATCTTTGGTTTCATATGGTTCCGCGCGGAAACGGTTTCCAAAGCCACGCAGATGCAGGGCCGGCTCTTTGGAGCCTGGGACCTCCTCGCCGCTTGGAATGCGGCCAAGGCATGGCTTTTCAACGGAGGCCCCGCCGCAGCCATCGGAAACGCGGTTTCCCTTCCGGCGGGCGCTGCGTTCTCCTGGTCAGCGGGGATCGGAAAGATCGCTCCGGTGTATTCCAAGTACGCAGTCCTTGTGGGCATTCTCTTTGCTTATGAGTACCTGTTCAACCGGCTGCAGCTGGAGTATTTCTGGAAGCCGGAAAACAAGCGGAAACTTGTATTCCTCTTCTGCTTTATGATCCTGTGCATCATCGTCTTTGCGGTGCCGGACAGTCCCAATTTCCTGTATTTCCAGTTCTAGAGGACACATGAGCGAACTAGTCAAATTCCTCAAAGATCCCCGCTTCTACGTGCCGGTCCTTTTCCTGGTCTCCTTTGAGCTGTTCATGCAGACAGGGATATACAAAAACTATCTGCAGCCCCGGTCGTACGCGGATAACGTCAATCAGATATCAAAGAAAATCAAAGAATCCAAGCTTGACCCGGACACTCTCATCATCGGAACATCGGTGGCGTATCAGGGTGTCCAAGTCCGCGCCTTGAACGACTTTCTCCGCGCTCCCCCGGGCCGGCCCGGCCACGTTGTGCAGAGCGCGGCCTGCGAAGGCGCCATGCTCGAAGTGCAGCACACCCTGTTCAAGGACGCAACGGCATCGCTCCCCCGGATCAAGACACTGGTGCACATCAGCGAGGTAACGTTCCCCTGGACCGCGCGCTTCCACCTGGAGACCGCCACGCGCTCCATGCTCGCGCAGTTCCCGCGCAGCCAGGTGATCCCGCTTCTGAAAGATTACCGATTTGATCTGACCTACCGCGACACGCTGTATTTCTATGTGCGCTCCCTCACCTATCAGGCGGACCTGCGCGACGCATTCCTGGACCCTCTGGACCGATTCAAAGGCATTGCCCGCAGAAAGCGCGAACCGTACTCGGACTATGTATACGAGAATAACGTCGACTTCCGACTCTCCGCATATCCTGCGCGGAATCTGGAAGAGTGCATGAAGTCTGCCGAGCGCGGCATCCCCCCCGTGGATAAAGCTGGCAGGCCGGTCACGGATAGACACCACCAGCAGGCGGTGTGGCGCACATGCCAAGTGGGGATGCAGGATCCCATGAAACAGCCGGGCGGACCGCAGTGGGCGCGGCTCTATTTTGACCGATTGGCCCTCCTCTATGCCGAGGCTCGCTCCAAAGGCATTGAAGTAATCACCGTGCTTCCTCCGTACTCGGACCTGATTGCGGATTTCAACGGGGACGAGCGCATGCTGATCTGGCGCGAGGAACTCAAGCGTGCCCAGGCCACCGACCAGATCCGTCTGATCGATCTGCGGCGTTCCCTGGACGGGCCGGGCAACCGCGACTATTATTACGATACCATACACCTGAACCGGGAAGGATCACTCCTCTTCACAAAGAAACTGGCTGAAGCGCTCCAGAAGGAACCCGGTTACGCGTTATCCGGTTCAGCAAAAGAAGCGAAGAAGTAAGAATGCGTTTCACTACCCTTTCATTCCTCCTGTTCTTTGTTGCGTTCTATTTCCTTTACTGGGTCACCAGCGGGCGGCTCCGGTTCTACCTGGTGATCGTATCGTCCTTCATTTTCTACGCCGCGTGGTCTCTGGGCTTTGCCCTCCACTTTCTATTAGTGGTCCTCATCAATTTCGCGCTCATCTACCGGCTGCACGACACCCGTTCGCGCGCCCTCTTGACGCTCACGGTCTCCCTGAACCTCGCGAACCTCTTCTTCTTCAAATACTTTTACTTATTGATAAAGATTATTTACGATGTGTCGGGCGCGGCCTCGTTTACGCCGCGTATCTTCAACGACTGGCTCTACCAAAAAACCGGCTTCCAGGAGATCATACTCCCCCTGGCAATCAGCTTCTACACATTCCAGCTCATTGCGTACACGGTGGACACGTACCGGGGACAGATCCCGGAGCGCGCCACGTTCACCCGCTTCATGGTCTTTACGCTCTTTTTTCCGCACTTTGTAGCCGGGCCCATCATGCGTCACTCCGACTTTGTGCCGCAGCTCGACAACATCCGCCCCAGCGCAGAGAAAATGATCGAAGGGATGTTTCTCATTTTGATCGGTCTGATCAAGAAAGTCGTGGTAGCGGACAATATGAGCGCCGCCATTTCGGATGTGTTTTTGAACCCATTCAAGTACGACTGGGTTTCCACAACACTGGCGGGCTTCGGGTATACCGTCCGGGTTTACTGCGACTTCTCCGGCTACACGGACATTGCGCGGGGCCTGGCCAAACTCATGGGGCTGGAACTCCCTGAGAACTTCAAGGCGCCGTTTCTAGCCCGCTCCATCCGTGAACTCTGGCAGCGTTGGCACATAACGCTCGCGACATTCCTCAGAGATTACATTTATATCCCGATCGGCGGGTCACGTGTCAGCGGATGGCGCGTCTATCTGAATACAGTCATCACGTTCACTCTCGGCGGCATCTGGCACGGTGCCAACTATACCTACTTCCTGTGGGGCCTCTTTCATGGCCTCATGATCGGTTTTGAGCGGGCCTGGGCCTCGGTCGCGGAACGCCTGGGCTGGACGGCGGGCATCAAACATCTTATGGACGACTCAGAACCGGGCGCACGCGCGCGGATGACGTCATTGGCGACGAGCACAGTCACGCTTTGCTACGTAATCACAGCCTTTACAATCGGCGCGGTCTTCTTCAATGCCCCCACAGCCACCAATGCCTTCATCATGCTCAAGCAGTCTTTTACCGGGGGACACGGCGTTGTCTCAACGCATAACGGCTACATTGCGGGAATGCTTGTGATTCTCTATGTTTTCAACGTCATGCAGCAGAAGAAAAAGTGGCCGTCGCTTTCGCCCGCAAAGGCGGCGGGCCTTGTGACCGCCCTTGGGCTTGTCACGGTGATGCTCCTGGGTCGGTTTGCGCCCGGCGGCGCGGATTTCATCTACTTCCAATTCTGAGGGCTTATGGATCTATTCAAAAACAAGTTCCTTTGGATTCCGCCCCTGGCTCTCGTCGCTGTGCTCCTTCTGGATAAGATCTTCCTCCTTCCTCCCGTTCTTGAATACACAGTGTCCTGGATGAAGATTGAACCGCCGTTTTACCGGTCGCGGGAACCGCTGCTGGAACAGCTGGCGGTAACCTACCCCGGCCGCAAGGCCCGGGGCGAACGGCTGGGCGTGATTCTCGGCACATCAAGGACCGGAGAATTCTCCACGGAGACCTTTGCCCGGCATATTCCAAAGTCCTACACGTATAACTTCAGCGCGCCTCTGGGATGCCCGTCGTATCACTACTACTGGCTGGACAGAATGCTCAAGGCCGGAGCGTTACCCGCTTACGTCGTGGTGGAAGCGGAGCCGATCATGTTCACCCAGAACGCAATCAGCTATTCGCTCTCGTACTCCTATGATCCCGTGTTCGTTTTCTCGCACATCGACTGGAACCGCACCGTTCCCCGGAACGTCTGGGATATGAAAGAACCGGGATTTTCGTTCGACGAGTCGGAGACGTATTTCCTAAAACGCGCCGGGGAACACTGTCCCGGAAGCCAAGATGGAAGAGGACGCCGAGGCCTTGAAGAATCAACACCTCTTGAACTTCAGCCCGTCGCCTACGCAGCTCTCTTTCTTCAAGCAGACCATCCGGACGTTGGCCGCCCGCCAGATCCCCACAGTGGTGTACTGGCCCCTCGTCTCCGACGCATACCGCAGAAAGACAGTGGAGCTGGGTCTCTTGAATTCGTTTCAGAAGCCGCTCGCGGCCTTCCTTGCCGAGACCATGCGGGAAGCGCCGGGCTCAAGGCTCATCCTTGTGGACCCCAATGACAACAAGCGGATCAAATGCCGGAAGTTCGCTGATGCGCACCATCTCATGGGCGCCTGCTTTGACGAAGTGACGGGCCTAATTTCTGAGAACCTTTTCCCGCCGGGGAAGGACTGATACCTCGGGGTTGACAAGAAACCCCATATTTCGTAGAATGATTCTTGTAAGGGTATCTGCAGAGGCTGAACCCGGAGGAAACCCATGAAACAGATGACCCTGGCCGTTGGAGCAATACTTCTTACCCTGACTGCATGCAGCGAACCCAAGAAATGGGATACGCGGATTACGGCAGTGAAAGGCCAGGTCTCCGTAGAACGGGAAGGGAAAGCCGCGGACGCCAAAGTGGGGGAAGTCATCAAGACCGCAGACGTTATCGTCACTAAAGAAGCGTCATCCGCGGACCTGCTCATCCAGGGCGGGGGGGTGCTCCGGATCTCTGAAAACTCCCGCATGTCCATTGCGAGCATGAAGCAGGGAGCCTCCTACAAGCTCGACCAGGGCCGCATTGTGCTGGGGCTGAACAAACTCGAAAAGACAGACAACGTCGAAGTGGTCACGCCCACCGCCATCGCTTCGGTGCGCGGTACGGCATTTGGGATCAGTTCGGGTGACAAACTCAACAAGATCTCCGTGCTGACCGGCGCCGTTGCGGTAGAAAGCGGCGGCAAGAAGATCGACGTTGACCAGCTGAAGGAAGTCCGCATGGAAAAGGACAAACCCATCAAAGCTGAAAAACTTCAGGGAGACAGCGCCGAGGAACTTAAGGAAATCCTTACCATTGAAGGCGTAGAGAAGCTCGATGGGTTTGACGATCTCCAGAAGAATGTGTCGCTCTCGGCGCTTGAAGGTGGATCGCGCGGACTGTACAGCCGGTCGGCTCAGTCCAGAGAACACCGCGAGAAATAAGCGGACAGGGGCTGTATCGCATGCGGCCCCATCGCATTCACAACCACAGAAACACGAAAGGAAACCGTTTTGAATACTAGAACTTCTGCAATATTCGCTCTGATTCTATCAAGCTCCCTCACCTACTGCGCCTCCGCTCAGGATGCGTTCCAGCGCGGCTACGATGCTGAGGCCAAGAAGAATGACGCGGAAGCCCTCCAATACTATGACAAAGCGCTCGAAATTGACAAGGGCTACATCAAGGCCTACAACAACAAGGCTCTGGTCCTCTACCGCCAGGGCAAGTACGATGAAGCGCTCGCTGTCATTGACAAGGCCATTGCCATCAACCCCAACTACGCCTCCGGTCATTTGAACCGCGGTCTCATCCTGGAAGGCAAAGGGGATGTGCCGGCGGCGCTGGCCGCATTTGAAAAGGCTGCAACACTGGACCCCGGATTCCCTACAGCGCAATTCAACGCGGGCAACATGCTTCTTCGCAAAGGTCAGGCTGCCAAAGCGGTCCCCTATCTGGAAAAGGCGCACAACCTGGCCCCTGAGGACCCTGAAATCAGCGTTACCTACGGTCAGGCTCTGATGCGGAGCGGTTTTGGCGTCAAAGCGCGCGAGCAGTTCGATGCCGTCCTGAGCTGCTCTCCTCTACGCGCGGAACCTGGTGGCTGTCCAGCCGGGATGCGCGGCCTGCCTTAGCATGACAGGCTCCATCTTGATTGAACTGAAAAAATACAAAGAGGCCGTTGAAATGTACGAACGCGCCGTCAAACTGACGCCGCGGGACCCGCTTCTGCGCTACAACCTGGGATTCCTCTACTACTTGATGAAAGAAAAAGAACCGGCCATCCGTGAGTTGGAAGAATATCTGAAACTGCGCGGAACGGAAAAAGACGAGACCATCGACAAAGTCAAAAAGATGATCGAAGCGATGAAACGGGCCAAGTAGGCGCCACGCCGGCTTGCGCGCTCGATCACGATAGCGCGGCGGTTGACTGCCTTGCAGTAGAGCCAGGCCTGCGCGTTGCCGCGTCAACCCACTCGGGAATGAGGTGCAGTATGAATCCTCGGAATTCTAGGAGCGACATGATCATCAAAGCCCAACGTCTGACTCTTTTTGCCTTTTTGTTTCTTGTGACACCGCCTGCGCTCGTCCCGGCGCCTGAAACCGTGCCCGTTCTGCCTGTTCACTTCACCGTCATTGCCGGCAGCCGCCAGGTCACAGAAGCGGCCACGCGTGAAATCTTGGAAAGGGAAATCGACCTCCTGAATCAGTACGTGCATGACCGCGACGGTCACCCCCTGGCGCGATTCCGCCTGCATTCAATTTCATTCTATGAGGACATCAAAACGTCAGCGTGCCCCATGGTGAAGCTCGCTAACTCAACCGTCGATACGCTCTATTGGATTGAACATGAAGGGAGCCCCTACCGGTGCATGGACCCGAGGGTTGTGGATCCGCGGGCAATCAACGTTTTCATTCTGGACTGGTATTCCAAAGAGAAAGGATTTGCGGACAATACGTCATACGGCGGGCGGGCCTTCAACGGGGCCGTATTTGTGGCTCTCGATTATATCTACCTGCAGATGCCGCAGAATGAACATATCCGGCGCCACGAGTTTGGACATGCGCTGGGTCTGGGACATGAATGCCTTCCAAATGACAAGGAGGCATGCCCCGGCGGCGCCACCGGCGGGAATCGGTCCGTCATGGGCACAGAGGCCGCCCCGCCTTACCTCTACAGCACGCTGCAGAGTCAGATCGTACGCGGCGGAACGGCGCTCGTCAACAAGCACGTGCAGGACTTTGTGCCGCGGCCCAACATTGAAAATGGCGGCTTTGAATTGATAACGCAGGGCCTGGCCTTCTGGCAGACGGCTTCAATGTCGCAGAACTGGGGAAATCCGGGTCATACCGGCGCGCTCGCGGCCATTGTGGGTTCCGGCGATACAATGTTTCAATGGTTGGAGTTGTCGGAGCCTGGCACCTACAGAATGCGCCTCTACGCGAGCACAGACGTTACGGGCGCAACGGTGGGAATCGCAATCAACGGCGTCAAAAACATTGCGCTGCCCATCGTGCCCGGTCCAAAAAGAGCCGCGCCCATGTCCTGGTTTCCAAAGACAGAGTACCAAGAATATAACATCCGCGATCTCCGCCTGGCCAAAGGAGACCTGATTGAAGTGTATGTGAAGGCAGGCTCCAAGGATCTTGTGGTCGATGATTTTGAACTCATCAACGTTGACCGGCCGGAGACTCCCGCCGATCAGCCTGTGATCAAGATACGCCAGCGGAACATTACCAACGAAAGAGAAGGCATACACCTCCCCTCTGCGGGCGGAAGCTGAAGGCTAGTTAAAGACGCGGACCTGGATGCTCGTGATCCGTTCGTCGCCGGCGGCCACGTCCGATATCACCACCACAGGGTCGCCCGGGTTGACGCGGTTCCGCGACCGCATCTTCTCAAAGGCCACGCGGATGGTCTTCTCAGGGTCGCTTGAAAAATCCGTGACGAAAGGCACAAGACCGCGGACAAGCCAGAGCTTGCGCCGCGTGCTCGACATGTTTGTGAAGGCATAGATGATCGAATGTGCGGGACGGAAGCTTGCCACCAGCTGTGCCAGCACCCCGCGCCGTGTAATCACGACAATGGCCGGAGACTTCAGTGAATCCGCGAGTCGGCATGCGGAGCGCGCAAGTTCCTCACGCGTGCCCTCTGCGGGTCGCTCCAGAGCAAAGCCCATGCCCGGCTCCTTTTCAATCCGCCGCGCGATCTTATCCAGCATCTCCACGCACTTCACCGGGTATTTTCCCACGGCGGTTTCGCCGGAGAGCATGATGGCGTCCGCCTGTTCATAAACCGCGTTTGCCACGTCTGTGGACTCCGCGCGCGTGGGCATGGGATTTGTGATCATCGATTCGAGCAGGTGCGTGGCCACGATCACAGGCTTTCCCGCCACGATGCAGGCCCGTACCATGCGGCGTTGCAACACCGGCAGTTCAAAGATTTCCACTTCAACACCCAGGTCTCCGCGCGCCACCATGATGCCGTCCGCTTCCGCGAGTATGTCATCAAAACGGTCTACGCCTTCCTGATTTTCAATTTTGGCGATGATCTTTGCGTGGCCCTTCTTGGCTTCAATGAGTTCGCGGGCCTGCTTAACATCTTCCGGGGTGCGCACAAAAGAGAGAGCGATGAAATCCAGATCGTTTTCGACGGCAAAGTCGATGTCCCGCTTATCCTTCTCCGTGATCGACGGCATGTTGACGCGCACGCCGGGAAGATTGATATGCTTTCTGGAACCCAGCGTTCCACCGTCGAGGACGCGGCAGCGCAGACGCGCCTCCGTTTTGTCCAGCACTTCCAAGTTGATGAGGCCGTTGTCTACAGTGATCCTGTCGCCCAGAGAAAGGTCACGGATCAGGTCGATGTAGTTCACGTGGACGCTGTTCACTTCGGTGTCGTCCGGGATCACGGTGAACGTGAAAATGTCCCCCACGCGCAGGTTCAGGCTTTCGCTGACCTCGCCTGTGCGGATCTCCGGGCCCTGGAGGTCCATCAGGATGGCCACCGGATGGTTCAACCTCCGGTTCAGGTTTCTGATCCTCCGGATCACTTCTTCGTGTGACTTGTGGTCCCCGTGGGACATGTTGAGGCGCGCCACGTTCATCCCAGCGCCTGCCATCTTCTCAATCATCTCTGAGTTGGATGAAGCAGGACCAATGGTGCAGATGATCTTGGTGCGGCGGAAATCACGCCGGGATGCGGCTTCCAGTTTGGCGGGTTCAGTGGATGTGGACGTTTCTATATCTGACATTAATTAGGTCTTCGTGAGGGCCCGGTTCAGGAACTCCTCGATCGACGTTGAAACGTCGAACTTCTCCTGGTTCGGCATACTGGCCTTCCGCTGCTCATCAGCCTCAGCCATGTACTTCTTAAGCATTGCATTGCCCTTTGCTCTAATATAGC
>JACPZR010000089.1 GCA_016195395.1 Spirochaetia bacterium | reverse complement strand
GAAACGCCCGCTTTCCAGAGAAGACCGGCCAAAAACATCATCAACAGACCCACCGGGAGCGTCATGAAAACGAACATGGGGTGAAACAAAAACACGGAATCTTTGTTCAAGAAATAGTGAGCGGGATAGAAATTGATGAAAGCCAAGGGGAAAAAGAACGTCAGAAGCACACGGACCGGCTTCGAAAAGATGTCGAGCGGGTACAACAGAAATTCCCGGCTGGAGAATACGAACAAGTGCTGGAGACCCTCCGTGGAAACCGTAATGAATGCGAGGGCTGCGATGATGATGCGTATGGCAGCCAGAATACAGGAAGCCCCCACAATCGTAAGGAGGAAGAACACAATCCGGATGAAATTCCACTGAATGTCAACCATCGTCTGCGCCACCACAAAGGCTGCGATGCCCAAGGCGATGTTAGCGATTCCCCCCGGCTCAAAGCGCATGGCCAAGGCCTGCACCAGCGGTGAAAGCGGACGCAGAAGGAGCCTGTCGAATGTGCCCTGTCGCACAAAGTCGGAGAATTCGATCAAACCCGCAAAGGAGGCCGCAACAATGCCCTGCGACAGGACCAGGAGGCCGTAGAGAAATGCAATCTGGCCGGGATTCCAGCCGCCAATGTCTTTGAAGCGGTTCAACATCAGGCCAATCACCGCCACCTGCGCGCCGTAGAACCCAAGCATGGTCAGCACAAACATAACGAAACTGGCCCGGTATTCCATCCTGGATGCCACTGCAGCCTTGACCAAAGCCCAATATGCCCGCCAATTCCGCATCTCAACCCCCCGCCAACGTTACTTTGCGCAGACCCAGCGTGTACAATCCCCTGCTGATCAAGAGCGTAACCAGGATGATCACAACGTAAGCGCCCATTAATTCATAGATGCTGCCGAAGGCCAAAGGCCGGCCCATCAGGACCATCGACGGAAAATAGAACAGATACGGAAATGGCGTCCACAGGAGCAGTTTTGCGAGCGCCGGCGGAAAGAAATCGAGCGGGATGATCGCCCCGGAAGCAAGCGTAATGAGCGCGTAGTAGAAGATCCAAAACGGAAAGATGTCCACAAAGAAGAAGGCCGTGGTGCTGATCAGAAACGAATTCAGAAAGAAGAGCGCAAAGGACATGAAGTAAATGGGAAGAAACCTGAGCACGGCCTGCCCTGTGGGGAAATCTATGTCAAAGAAGAGCACACAGAAAAGCAAAAGTGGAAAGGCGCGCGCTAGAAGCTGAAAGAGGCTTGAGCCGATGGTGTCACACAAGTACATCATGGGCAGACTGAAGGGCTTGAGGAGATCCACTGCGATCTCTCCGGAGCGGATGCGCGCGCTGATCAGGCTGTCGTTTCTGCCGAAGCTCACCTTGATCAACGTTGAAAACACCGCATACGCGATCATCTCGCGGCGCGTCAGACCGGCAATGCCGCTTTCGGGAATCAACGCCCTCCAAACCGACGTGAAAATGAAAATGTAGAGAAATGCGTTGAGTACGGCTGTGAAGTACTCAACGCGATACGCCAAAGAGCGCTGGAAAGCCATCGAGATGAATTTGAAGTACGCAGCCATTATAACTCAACATTCCTTGAGCCGGCGTAGAGGCGTTTCAGCGTGTCACCCAAGTCCTGTTTACGGACGTGAATTTCCTGGATACGCTGTTTCTTTTCCGCCAAGGCCTGGATCAGCGCTCCTGTGCTCTGCCCCTCCGGCAGCGCCACTTCAAAGTGCCGGGGCGACTCCTGCTTGCTCACGCGAAATCCGTTGAAGACGTCCACCGAGGCATCCTCTTCCAAGTGCACAGTGACAATCCGTTCGTTCGCGTACTGGGCCACGAAATCACCGATGTTGCCGTCGTAGTGAATCTTGCCCTTGTCCAGGAGAATGAGGCGCTCCGCAAGGAATTCAATGTCCTGGATGTCGTGCGTTGTCAGTAGTATTGTGGTCTTCTTGTTCTTGTTCAGCTCTTTGATGAAGGAGCGCACTAAATCTCGTGTCAGGATATCCAGTCCTATCGTTGGCTCATCGAGAAATAGCACCTGCGGGTCGTGGAGGAGACTGGCGGCAAGGTCAGCGCGCATCCGCTGGCCAAGGCTGAGCTTCCGCGTCTGCTGGTGAAGAAATTCCTGGAGCTGCAGCAAATCAAAAAAGAATTCCAACCGTCGCTTGAAGTCGGCCTCGGGAATCTTATAGATGGTCCGGATCAGATCAAAAGACTCGCCCACGGGCAGGTCCCACCACAACTGCGTCTTCTGGCCAAAGACAACGCCGATGGACCGCGCACACTGCGATCGCTCTTTTACGGGATCAAACCCATTCACGCGCACTTTGCCGGAGGTGGGATGAAGGATGCCGGTGAGCATCTTGATCGTTGTGGATTTCCCCGCTCCGTTGGGGCCCAGGTAACCCACCAGTTCGCCCTGCTGGATTTCAAAACTCACATCGTCCACGGCGCGCAGCTCTCCGTGTTCCGGCACAAAGACGGCCTTGAGCGCGCCCCAGGCGCCGGGCTGCCGCTTGGACGTCTTAAAAGTCTTAGTAAGGTGGGATACTTCAATCATGTCGCAGTGCCAAAACTACCGGGAATCGTTTGTCGTCAAGTCGGGCGGGTGAGTGCATGGCTCCCGTGAAGGAAACACATTTCGACGCAGTTGACAAGACCGTTCGTCGCCTTGAGACCATTCGAAGACGCGTGGAACGCGGGCTCTGGACCTTATCGGCCCTGCGATTTCTTTCCTTTGCAGCGGCCGCGGGGGGCGCTCTTGGGTCGGCGGCACTGGGCTACGCATTTCGCTTTTCTCTGTTAGCGGCCCTTCCGGGACTGGGCCTGTTTGTTTTCTTCTTTTTTCTATACTATAAGCGACGCGACGCAGGCAGTGAGGTGAGAAATCTGATTCACCACAGACAAGGGGACCTCCTCCGTGACCAGCCCGGATGGTGGAAAGACAACTCCACACCCGCTTGGCCTGCGCCTGAAAATCACCCCTACGCATCCGACCTGCACATGACCGGTCAATTTTCGATAGGGCGACTCCTCGATCGAACCACAGTCCCCGGTGCGCGCGCTGTGCTCTATGATCTCCTCCTGAATCAGCCGGATAAAGCGGCGCTGGACCCTGATGAGTGGCGGAAACGACGCGATGCGGTGCATGAACTCTCACGGCGGAAGGTCTGGCAGTCACGGATGCGCCGCGCAGGAAGCGCAGAACGATCCAGCCGCATCTTTGAAGAGAGCGAGGATACCCCCGTCCCGCATGTACCAAAGCCGCCCGTGCTTCTTGTTGTGCTCGCTTGGACGCTCCCTGTCATCACGATTGCCACATGGATTGGCATACAGTACGATGCCCTGCCCGCTTGGTATCTTTTGACGTATCCGGCACAGCTCGCGCTCTTTGCTTACGGGATGTTCCGCTATAAAGCCGCCGGAGCGCTCTACTACGCCCGGGCCGACATCTATGCCGATTACGCCCGCGTTTTCCGCGCAGCAGCATTTCCCTTTCAGAGCGCCGCGCTTCTGGACGATCTTTTCCAGAAGGACCAGGCACACCTTGCCGCAGGGCGACTTGCCTGGGTGGCCACTCTCTTTGCCGTCAGGCGCAACCCGATCCTCTACTTCCTCGCGGGTTCGGTTTTTCTTTTGGAGATCCATGCGGCCTGGGCCGCCGCGCGCTGGGAGGAACGTTATGCGATGGACTTTCCCAAATGGGTACAGGAAGTACGCCGGCTTGATGCATGGATGCGCACGGAATTACGCGTTCCGGCCGGTCCGCGTCATCACGTCCCTGAACGTTGCCGACGACTTGGCGCAGTCCGTTTCCTTGTTTTATGCTGAAGTAAGACGGATCAAGATGGTTCTTGAAGCGGCGCGCAGTTCAGAGCCTCCCCTCTTTTTTCTCTTGGATGAAATACTCCGCGGCACCAACGCCGGGGAGCGCCACACCGCCGTGCGTTCGATTGTACTGGACCTTCTAGACGCCGGCGCCCGCGGCATATTGTCCACCCACGACACGGCACTGCTTGACATTTCCCGCGAAGAAACAGGTGTGGGGCTCTATCACTTCCAAGAGGCGGTCCAAGACGGCAAGATGGTGTTCGACTACAAGATGATGCCCGGTCCGCCGTCCGGTTCCAATGCGCTCGCCGTCCTCCGCGGAGAAGGAATACGCATCCGATGAAATACGAACAACTGGCGGCCATTGATATCGGAACAAACTCGTTTCACTTGGTGGCCGTGCGCGCCGATGCAGACGGACGCTATGAAATCATAGGGCGTGAAAAAGAAGCCGTACGCCTGGGAAGCGGCGCCGGAGACTTGGACTACATAACGCCGGAGGCCATGGACCGTGGAATCCAGGCCTTGCAGCGCCTTTCGAAAGTGGCCGAGTCTATGCAGGCCCCGGCGCGCGCTGTGGCCACGTCAGCGGTGCGTGAAGCGTCAAACCAGAGTGAGTTTTTACAGAGAGCAAAAGCCGAATGCGGCCTTGCCATTGACGTTATACCGGGCACAGAAGAAGCCCGGTTGATCTATCTTGGAATCCTTGAATCACTTCCCCTCTACGATGAGCGCCTGCTCATGATCGATATTGGCGGCGGCTCCACGGAATACCTGATCGGCAGGCGGGCGGTACCGGAATTTGCCGTTTCCCTGAAACTGGGGGCCATCCGTCTGAAAGACAGATTTTTTTCTTCCGAACCCCTCACCCATTCCCAGATCAACGAGTGCCGGCATTATATCCGCGTAGCGTTATCCGGCGTCCAGAAGGAAGTGTCTGCTTTGGGATACCAGACCGCGGTAGGGTCCTCGGGGACGATTGAGACCCTGTCCGACGTGATCCGTCCGCGACCGGATGAAGACGGGGCGCTACGCACAGACATCGTTTTCACGCGTGAGGAGCTCGACGAAGCGGTCGCGCGGATCTTACACGAACCTACGGCAAAGAAACGGGTGCGCATAGAGGGTTTGGACGACAAACGCGCAGATATCATTGTTCCCGGGGCCATCCTGCTGCAAGAATCCTTCCGCGCCCTGGGCATCCGCCAGATGCGCGTGTCTCCCACGGCTCTCCGCGAGGGTGTCATCCGCGATACGCTCGCGCGCAGGTCAGGGTTTGGTACAGCCCATGATATCCGGCGCTCTTCTGTTCTGCATCTGGCTGAGAGCTTTCACCGCAAGGGCATGAGCGACATCGAATCATCCAAGCATACAGCGTTTCTGGCTTCCCAACTGTTTGACGGACTCTTCGAGATGGGCCTCCTCAAAGGGCT
>JACPZR010000088.1 GCA_016195395.1 Spirochaetia bacterium | reverse complement strand
TGTTCCGTTTGTCAAGAATGGAGCGCAGATTGATCCGAAACCCTGCCTGAAGCGCGGCATCGATCCCGTCGGCAATCCGGTCAAAGGTGGCTTTGCCGTTTTTGGTCACGCGATGCTGGTCGTGATGTTCTCGATCTCCATCGAGTGACGTCTGTATCTCGCGTATTTTGTAGCCGCGCTCTTTAAAGATGGGAACGTAATCTAGCAGGGAATACCCGTTGGTAACAATGGCGACCTCGTATCCCAGGGAATCGGCCTTGTTCAGAAAGTAAAGGACCGATTCCATCAGGGCCGGAGCCCCCGGAAGCGGCTCTCCTCCGAACAACGTTATGTACGGCTTCCTTGACTGCGATGTGAATTCTTTCTCCGCGTAAGAGAAGAATGCATCGGTGATATCTCTCGTTATGAAGCCTTTATTCTGGGCATACTCCTCTTGGAAACAATAGGGGCATGCAAAGTTGCATGCATACGTCACGGAGAAGATCAACTGCACAGCCGTGTCATCATACTCTTTCTGGAACTCCAAGTACTTTTGGCGGACCATCTGGTCATGTGCCTTCTGATCTGGAAAGACGTAACCTTGGGAGAGCATGTGATCAAGGAGCGGATAGCCGTCCCAGTCTCCTGAGTTCATGCGACGCAGAAGCTCGGGTTCCTCGTCCTTTTCTACATGATCCATGGCCCCTGACAGATAGTTGAGGAGCAGGAGGCCGCCGGTGTCTCTGCGTCGTGTTGTGAATGTGTACTTGGATGTAATCATGGTCTTGTGCGCGGGCCGGGAGAACGCAACGTCCGTGTCAGGGACGCCGCGTTGTCTCTCTTTGTGTCAGTCGTGGCATCCCGAAATGATTTTCGAGGCCTTCGCGCAGCACTGCGCAGCGTGAACGGCCTTGGGGCTTGAACACCCGCACCCGGTTGTGCCCTTTCCTTTACTGATCACTTTCATTCCATCACCTCCCCGGCTGTAGGCCGCCGCTGCCGTTCTTATAACCTCTGACAGTAATGCTCCGGACATCCACCGGTCCTTTCCGATAGGGTTCCGATTCTTCTAGTATATCAATGTGATGAAACCCCGCGCGCGACAACGCCTCAAAATACTTGGACTTGGTTTCCGCGCCGCCGTAGCAGGCGGCCACCGCATCGGGGTCCGTGCGAATGGGTTCTGGAATATCCTGTTCCGCAACAACGTCAGAAATCACAAACCGACCGTCCGGTTTGAGCACGCGTCGGATCTCTTTAAAGACCGCTGTCTTGTCCGGTGCGTGATTGATCACGCAGTTTGAAATCACCACGTCGGCGGTTTCCGTTTCCAGCGGAATCTCATGCGCATACCCGCGCAGAAACTGGGCATTCGCGAGACCCACTTTGGCAGCGCTCTCGCGTG
>JACPZR010000087.1 GCA_016195395.1 Spirochaetia bacterium | reverse complement strand
GGTCCGGGATTGAACCTGTACGGTCTAGTGGGGCTTGTCGCCGCCGGTTCCTTTCTTTTCAGCTGGTGGCGGGGGCGCGGCACCTATCCGGACAGCCTGGGTGGATTCGTAGTTCTTTCCCTCGTTGTGGGCGACGCCCTGATCCTCTTGAACCTGCCGGCAACGACGGGTGTTCCACTGTACCCCTTGGGCGATCTCCAGTTTATTCCGGCCTTTCTCCTTGCATTCGCGGTGGGGAAATTTGGCGCCATCTCCGTGAAGGGCGAGGCCACGGCGATCGGCAACCGCGTGTCGCTCCTGATCCTTTTGTTTGTTCCCGCAAGTATGGTCTTCTACTTCACGAGTCTGTTGCCGCAGAGCGGGGCGGGGCCCGCTTTTCTTCATGTCCTGTTGGTGGCCTCACCGCTGGCTCTTGCGTTCTACATGATTTCTTTTATCTTTCTGCGGCCCACTGCAGTGAAGATGGATGAAACTCTGCGGCGTCTTGCAGAGGAAAAAGAGCGGGCCGATACAGCGCTCGCGAGCACGGAAAAAGCGCGCAGTGAGATCGAAGCTTTGAGCCGCTTCACGCACCTTGTAAACTCGTACTCCGATCTCAGCGAGATTTTCAAAGAGATCTCCAAATACGTATACGAGAACTTTTCCATTGGGGCGATCTGGCTGTTCCTGCCCGATGAAAGGGAGGAATTGCTGCACAGCTTCAAAGCACACAGCTATACCAAGGTTTCCGATGAAGTCTACCGGCACGTGCAGGAACTTCGTATCCCTTTGAACGAGTCCGGGGGTGTGGCGAGTATTGTCTGGAAGCGCAAAAAGCCGTTGTATCTGCCGCATTTCAGGAAGTTTGAGTTTGAGTTCGACAGGAAGATCGTAGAACTGACGGGGGCGGTTTCCTTTCTGCACGTACCGTTGGTGGTACACGATAAAACCGTCGCTTTGATGATGTTCTCGAACCTGAGTCAGCACATGCCCCTGACCAAGGGTGAAATACGCACCATTGACACGTTCTGCGCTCAGGTGGCCGGGGTTGTGAATACCGCGCATCTCCTGCGGCAGACAGAAAAGCAGAAAGCGGATACAGCTAGCCTCAATGATCTTGTGAAAAGCCTGAATGAAAACCTGGACCTGGGGCTGATCATGCAGAAAGTGCACAGCTATGTAAAAGAAAGATTTGGCATCCAATACTACAGCATTGTGTCAGCAAACGCGGAGAGGACGCATCTGCGGCTCTTGGCACAAGTCCTGCCCGATTTTGTTACAGAAGCCGACAGGGCCCGGATCCAAAGTTTCACTGTTCCCATGCGGGGAGCCAAAGGAGGGAACGGCCTTGTTCTCAGGAGCCGGAAACCCCTGTACTTTGCGGAGTTTGACCAGAGGAGACTGGGCTGGATAACGGAGGATGAGCGGTTCATTGCGTCGGCCTGCAGAAGCGACGCAAATCGGAAAAACTGCTCTTGAATATTCTCCCTGCTGACGTTGCCGCGGAGCTGAAGGACAAAGGCGCCACTGAACCCGTGCTTTACGAGGACGTGAGCGTTATGTTCACCGATTTCAAAGGATTCACGCAGATTGCTGAGACCATGAGTCCCCGCGAATTGATCCAGGATCTTGACGCCTGCTTTGTCCAGTTCGACAAGATTACGGAGCGATTCAACCTGGAAAAACTCAAAACGATCGGGGACAGCTACATGTGCGCCGGCGGGATTCCTAAGGAAAACAAAACCCACGCAATCGATTGCGCGTTGGCGGCGCTCGAAATCCAGGCCTTCATGAATCTGATGAAGCAGATCAAAGCGGAGCAGGGGCTCCCGTACTGGGAGCTGCGTCTGGGCGTTCACACAGGTCCGCTTGTGGCCGGCGTGATCGGGGAAAAGAAGTTTGCCTATGATGTCTGGGGCGACACGGTCAACACCGCATCACGGATGGAGTCGTCAGGGACACCGGGTAAAATCAATATCAGCGGAAGCACCTATGAGTTGATCAAAGACCTCTTTGACTGCGAGTACCGCGGCCAAGTGAGCGCCAAAAACAAGGGCGACGTGGCCATGTACTACGTCAATGGTCTGAAGCCTGAGTATTCGCTTCCCATGGATGCCAAGGCGCCCAACGGGAAGTTCTGGCAGATGTACACGGAGATTTCGCAGAGTGAAGAGAGAACGGTCGTCGAGCGGGAAGCGGATCCGCGCCCTGTGTGAGCCGGGGCGGATTGCGAATCCCAACGGGAGTCCCGCAATCCGCTGTCGCTTCATTTAGTCAGCGGGCTTAGCCGATTTCGTTCTGCCATGTTTCCAGGCTTGCGAGGATGTTCGTCCAGCCCTGTGTATGTGATGTAATCTCGGTTTCGCTTTCCAATTGCTCATGAACCAACGTGATAAGAGTCTCCGGCTTTGCGCCCGATCCATTGTCAGCCGCTGTGTTCACGGGCGTAAACGTCACCGTCACTAATGTATCGCGTCCTCCCGTTGCGTGGGACCGCCACGTGAACACAATTTTACTGGGCTCCTCGATGGTACGATACTCTCCCTCGTGCGGCAGTATCTTGCCCTTTGATATCATCTCGATGCGGAAGCGACCGCCGGGACGCGGGTCCAGGTGGACAGCTCCCAGGTCTACACCCGAAAGAAACCAGCGGGAGAAATCCTTTGGCTCAAGCCACGCGCGAAAGAGCCGGGCAGGCTCTGCGTTAATTCTTTTTTCGATTCTTAGAATCGGCATGGGAACTTTTGTCTGCATTGTGTTCTTCCTCTATGAAATTTTCGAGTCTGTCCAGTTTGTTGGTCCAAAACTCCTGATGATAGGCGAGCCACGCTGAGGCTTCTGAAAGCGACTGATTCTGCAATTCGAGCCGGAAGCTCCGTCCGTCTTCGGGCGCCCGCACCTTGCGCACAAGACCGGCCTGTGTGAGGACTTCTATGTGTTTTGCGGCCCCGGCAAAGGACATTGAAAACGGCTCTGCAAGCTCCGAAATGGTCATGGGCCGACCTCGGAGCCTTGCGAGCATGCGCCGTCTTGTGTGATC
>JACPZR010000093.1 GCA_016195395.1 Spirochaetia bacterium | reverse complement strand
GTAAGACCGAGGCGACGTTGTTTTGATTAGGAGCAATCGCTTCCATATTATCCCTCTCTTACCACGTCGGCAGATAGGGCATGCAGCCTAAGGGTGGGGAGACAAAGCGCGGGGACGGAATTGCTTTTTATGGAAGAAAGTCGCCGGTTCAGCGAGCCAATCGGGCGGCTGCCTACTTCTTCAGAGCGTTCTTCATGCGCATGAGCTTTCCGCGGAGGCGCATGATGGCCTTGGTGTGGAGCTGGGAAATGCGGCTTTCCGTCACTTCCAAGACCTCTCCAATCTCTTTCAGGGTCAGATCTTCGTAATAATAGAGAACAATGACCTTCTTTTCTTTGTCGGGAAGCTGTTTGATGGCTTCCACGATGACGCTCTTGATCTCTTCGCGCTCAATGAGGGCGTCAGGGTTCAGGTTCGCAGGCGATTCGATGGTTTCCATAAAAGAAACCTCGTCGTTGTCATCACCCAGATACCAGATGTCGTTCAAAGAGACGATCGTAGTGCCGGAGATCTTGGCCAAGAGCGACTGAAGCTCGTCTACAGAGATGCCCAGTTCCTTGGCAATGTCCTCGTCTTCAACGGTATGCCCCAGCTTATTCTCGAGCATCCCAATGATTTCTTCCAGCTGCTTGGCTTTCTGCCGGATGGAGCGCGGAATCCAGTCAATGCTGCGGAGCTCGTCAAAGATGGCCCCGCGGATCCGGGTCATGGCATATGTTTTGAACTTTATGTCCCTTTCCGGATCGAATTTTTCGATGGCGTCCAACAGTCCAAACGAACCGTAGCTGACGAGGTCATCGAACTCGACGTTCTGGGGCATGCCGATGGCCACACGGCCGGCAACGTACTTCACCAAGGGCGCGTATTTTTCCGCGAACAAATCGCGCAATTCAGACTCGGCCGTGCGACGGTACCGCTTCCAAAGCTCGGTTTCATCCGCTTCTTTATATTTGTCTAACAGTCGAGACATCGCTATTCCCTAATTTTCCGTCCCCTCAATCCCTTGCAAGCATAGTGCGGATGGCCGCAGCCATCAGTTTTGGTTCGTTTTTGATCTTCACCTTGTTCACGATGATATGATCCCCAAACGACTTGGGCTCGCCAGACCTGCTTTCCGAGGCCGACGCTACCGCGCCCGCATAGGCAGCTTCCCGTGTGGCTTCTTCTACAACGTCATAAGACGACGTCGGGGCGCGGTCTTGTCCACCTTCCCCGTCCATACTGCCCATGGCTTCTTCCGCCCGGTCGAGATCACGGGAGGCCGCGCTGTCGTAGCTGCCTCCGGTGCCGCCGCTGAATGCTGCCAGTATTTCAGGCACGCGCATCTCCAGAAGCTTGTACACGCCAACGCCCACGAGAGCGCCAATGACAGTGCTGACGAAGGCAGTAACAATGACAGAGACCGGACGGTTACCTCCTGCGAGACCAAATCCCAGGGAAATGATCAACGCGAGGGCTCCGCAGACACCGGCGAATTTGAGCAGCAGTCCCATGTTCCGTTACTCTGCTTCCATCTCCAACCGGGCGCGGCGGGGCTCATCCGCGGGCGCCGCCAAAAGCCAGGTTGAGCATTTTTTGGAAGAAGCCGGCAATCCCTTCCGACGTTTCAGAAGGCGCGGAGTTCAGAAGGCGCGACCCGATGTGCTGGATACACGCAGCACTCTTGGAAGCGGGATGCAGGACAACGTGAGGCCGCTGATTGCGGATGCTCTTCTGGACCAGACCTTCCTCGTAAATAAAACCGATGTTCTCAACACGCGTCTTCAGAAACTGTGCGGCGATAGTGATCAGGCGGTCCGACACGCGCTTTGCCTCGATCGCAGACGGCACGCGGTTGACGAGCAACTTGATATGCTTGTCCTGTCTGTTGGCCACAATGCTCTTGATGATTCCATAGGCATCCGTAATTGCCGTGGGCTCCGGTGTGGTGACCACGAGCACGTCGTCAGCGGGCATCACGAAACCAATCACGTTGGCGCCCACACCCGCTCCGGTATCCACGATCATAACGTCATAGGATCCCTGAAGCGACTCAAGCCCTCTGATAAACTGGTCCCGTTGAGCGTCCGTGAGATTCGCCAGCTGCGAAATCCCGTTGGCGCCGGCGATGATGTCAATGCCGTAGCTGGTGGGAGTGATGATGTCGCGGATGTTTTTCTTACCCTTTACGACTTCGTAAATATTGCGTTCGGGAATGATCCCCAGAAGAACGTTAACGTTGGCAAGACCAAGGTCACCATCAAACAGGAGGACCTTCTTCCCCATCCGCGCAATGCTGATAGCAAGGTTGACAGAGACTGTGGTCTTCCCCACTCCGCCTTTGCCGGAGGTGATAGCAATCGTCCGGGTCTTCACTGGACCCCGCGGCGCCACAATCGGTGTAACCTTTGATTCATCGCGGTTTTCCTCTGTGACTGCTGGTTCCATTGTCTCCGGTTCATCCGGCTCCAAGAGAGATGTCCCAGAGCGTGTTTTTCCGCGCGCCATCTTGCGCAAACTAGCTGCCTGATCTACGATTTCCATCTAGCGTTCCCGGCCGGCTCCGTCCTCTTGCAGCACCATCCGAGCGAGGTCCATTGGAGCCGCGCCCAGAACGTCTTCCGGCACACCTTGGCCGTTCATTAGGAATGAAAATGGCCTGTTATACTTATCGGCAAGCTCGATAAACGCACCTAAAAAATCCGTCTCGTCCAACTTCGTAAGGATTATTCTATCAAAGCCGATTGTGTCAAAGGCAAGTACAATTTTTTCCACCATCGGGGCGCTCGTATTGGCAGCCAGCACCAGGTGCTTCTCCAGCTTCACGTCGCAGGCGTCACAGAAGCGCTTCAGGGCGAGCATGCGGTCAAGGTCCTTATGCCCCATGCCGCTCGTGTCAATGAGCATCAGTTCCGACCCGTCCCGGGCCAGCTCCTCCCGGAAATCGTCAGGACTCAGAGGGGCGTGAAAAGGGAGTCCCATCACTTCGGCGTATGTTTCCAGCTGGTGCGCGGCGGCCACGCGGTAATGGTCCAGACTATAGAGCGACACGTCCCTCCCCTCATAGAGGTGGTATTTGGCCGCGAGTTTGGCAAGGCTCGTCGTCTTGCCGGATCCCGTGGGTCCCACGAGCATCACGGCCCTGCACTGCCCGCCCGGGGGCGCAATATCCGGCGCCGTGCGGATCATTTCAGCGAGTCGTTCCAGAGCGCGGAGTTCTACAGTGCGATATTCAGCCTTTTCCAAAGCGGACAGGCTCACATCCAGTCGGTCCAGGAGGCTGTCCGCAAAACCCGGTGAGAGCTGGGCCTGCACCATCTTCTGGCGCATTTTCTGGAAGTTTGCGTTCCGACCGGCGGGACGCGACGGGCCGGGGGTCGGCTGGTCGCCCATGATCGGCTCGGCACTCACTTCCGATTCGGCATCCAAGCCTGCATCAAGGCCGGATTCCAGCGCCCCGCCCAGCAAAGCCTCCAAAGAGGGGTTGCCGGACGACTTGCGTGGATTGGAATGATTGCGGGGCCCCGGAGCAGTGGATCCCGGCTCCATCACAGGCGATTCGCGGTCCACCATCAGGGAGTCGTCCTGCTTGGCGGCGCCGCGGATCTTGGTCAGACGCTCAAACTTGGGGGCGCGTACGTCGCGGGGGGACTGGGTGGCCAACTCAACGAGCCGGTGAGCCGCATCCTTGCGTGACCGTTCCGACTTCTCTTCCAGCATGAAGTCGATTTCCACCATGCGCTTGGAAAAGAGGGCGCTGCCAAGGATCCCGCCTTCTTTGACTTCGCGGGTAGACAGGACGATGACAGCGTTCCCAAATTGGCTGCGCAACTTGAGCATGCATGCCGCTACGCTTTCGCCCCGTATTTTGTCGTATTTCATGAGAACGTTAAACAACCCCATTTTGCTCATATAGCCAAAATTTGGAGTTTGCTAGGCATCTTATGTCACATTACCTCTCCCTGGCAATCGTTTTTTTCGTTGTGCCCTCAAAGCCGTCCGGGGGGATGCCCCATGCACAAGGAAATCTCGTCGAAGAACGTCCCCGCGACAAAAGCAATCTATTTGCTAGTTTTCATGGTGGGCGCTTCCTGTTTCCAGAAGACCGCCACGATTGACCATCCGGTCCCGTACGCAACGTTCGCCTGGGGCACCGGCCTCCGAGAAAACGAAACCCGGCTGGGAAAAGACGGCTGGAGCAAAGACGAGGCAAAAGACGAAACCGTAACCTTTGTGCAGCGCATGGCCAAGACCGCCGTGGAAACCGCGCCGGATCACAAGGCTCCCGAAGCCCCCTATCGTATTACCCTCTTTTTTAACAAAGACCGCCTGATCGCCGTGCGCATGGTTCGACGCGATGCGGCGCAGGCCTTGGACGCCTTTTCCAGAAACACCCTGTTCGACTACGCCCTGACCATTCCCGTGAAGCAGAAGAGCAAACCGGCGGAAACCACCCCGGCGGGGAATCGGATTGCACGCGACTTTGTGGTCTACGAGAAGCCGGACAGCTACGTTCGCGTGATCCGGGAGCATATTGAGGCTGCGGAAAAGGACATGGCCAAGGGCGTCGTTGAAGAGCTCGAGTGTATGATCTTCTCCAGACAGGAAAATCAGGGCATCACAGCGGAAGCTCTCTTGGCCTCGGCGGAAAAGGACTAATCACCCCGCCATCGGACCGCATTTGCGGGGGCCTGAAACCCCGGATGTGTTTGACTCTTTTTCAATACGCATTAAAACATGCGAATGGATCGAAACAACATAGCTCAACTATTGGGCGATAAAGACGCCACACACCTTCTCGACTACAAGGCAAAGGTGCCTTCCAGCACCCTGCATATGCCGGGTCCGGACATCATGGACCGGATCTGGACCCATTCTGACCGCAATCCGCAGGTTCTCCGTTCCCTCTCCCAAATTCTGGGCTCGGGCCGGCTGGGCGGCACTGGTTACGTCAGCATTCTTCCTGTGGATCAGGGGATTGAACACTCCGCAGGGGCGTCGTTTGCGCCCAATCCTGAGTACTTTGACCCGGAAAACATTGTAAAACTGGCGATCGAGGGCGGCTGCAACTGCGTCGCTTCAACGTTCGGCGTGCTTGGTATGGTTGCCCGCAAATACGCGCACAAGATCCCCATGATGGTAAAGATCAACCACAATGAACTGATCAGCTACCCCAACAAAGCAGACCAAATTCTCTTTGGAACCGTAGAAGAGGCATGGAACCTTGGAGCCACCGCCGTGGGCGCCACTATCTACTTTGGATCCGACGAGTCGTCCAGACAGATCGTTGAGATTGCTGAAATGTTTGAATACGCGCACGAACTGGGGATGGCCTGCGTCCTGTGGTGCTACCTCCGGAACAAGGAATTCACCAAAGAGATCGATTACCATGTGGCCGCGGACCTGACGGGTCAGGCCAATCACTTGGGCGTGACGATCAAGGCGGACATCATCAAGCAGAAACTTCCGGAAACCAACGGGGGCTTCAACGCGATCAAGTTTGGCAAAACGCATCCAAAGGTTTATTCGGATCTGTCGTCGGATCACCCGATTGACCTGTGCCGCTACCAGGTCATCAACTGCTATTCCGGTCGCGTGGGCCTGATCAACTCCGGCGGCGCTTCCGGCAAGAACGACTTGGGAGATGCCGTCAAGACAGCGATTGTGAACAAGCGAGCCGGCGGGATGGGACTCATTTCCGGCCGCAAAGCCTTCCAAAAGCCCATGAAAGATGGCGTGCAGATTCTCAATGCCATCCAAGACGTCTATCTGTCGAAAGACGTTACGATCGCATAAGCGCGCTCATAGGCCATACGCTCGGCCAAACGAGTGCGTCCTCACCGCTAGGGCATTTGCCCCAGGCACCAAACCCGGCTTCGGCCGGGTTTTTTTAACATTTTGCACCCTCTCCGCAAATTGAGATTGCGTCGCAGAATCAATTAGAAATCCGTGACGTATGGACTATGTTTTACGTCGGGCTGTATTAGCGCTCTTCTCTGGATATTGGGGGCTTTGGGGAGTCGCCTGCACCATCGGCAGCGACGCAGCGGTTTCGCCCGCCGCGCTCCTTGTTGCGGCGGAGACTCTGACGCCGGAGCAGCAACTCGGCCGCGAGATATTCTTTGATACGGACTTGTCGGAACCGGCGGGCCAATCGTGCGGGTCCTGCCACAGCCCGCTCCAAGCCTTCACCACACCGTCCGGGATGATGACGCATGGCATCACTCCCGGCATTGTTTCAGGACGCACCGGCTCCCGCAATACGCCCACCGCTTCTTACGCAGTCTTCAGCCCGACGCCCTTCTTTGACGACAAAGCAGGAACCTGGATCGGCGGCCAATTTTTTGACCAGCGCGCCGACTCGCTCGAAGACCAAGCGGGCGGTCCTTTTTTGAACGCCGTTGAAATGGCCAATCCCTCCAAGTCGCATGTGGTACAGAAACTGGCACGCGCACGTTATGCGTCGCGGATGCGGTCGGTCTACGGAACGGGAGTGTTCACGGACACGGAGGGAGCCTACTCGGCCATGACCAAAGCCATCGCTGCTTACGAGCGCTCACGCGAGGTGTCTCCTTTCACTTCCAAATTCGACGCATACAACCGTGGACTCCCTGTCTTTACCGCGCAGGAATCGCGGGGGCTCGCCATATTCAGGGATCCCAAACGGGGCAACTGCGAGAGCTGCCACCCAAGCACGGGCGCTGCGCCGCTCTTCACGGATTTCTCTAACGATAACATTGGAGTCCCGGCCAATCCACAAAATCCTTTCTATACGGTGTCCGCGGTATTCAACCCTGACGGAGCTTCCTACGTGGACAAGGGTCTTGGCGCCAGTGAGCGCGTAAACGACGAGGCGTTCAACGGCCGCTTCAAAGTCCCTACCCTGCGTAACGTCAACAAGACCGGTCCGTACATGCACAACGGTTTCTTTCAAACGCTCCGTGACGTGATCCGATTTTACAACACAGCCTGCGCTGCCGGGAACCCGGACAGCTGGCCGGCGCCTGAGGTTTCCGATACAAGAAACTGCTCGGAGCTGGGGGACTTGGGATTATCAAACCAGGACATCGACGATCTCACAGCGTTTCTCCTCACCCTCGATGACGGCTGGGTGCAACGTTAGTCCTGTTCACAAATCAAACGAATTCATTTTTCAAGGAGAATCAGATGAAACATTTATTGGGAACACTTGTGGCGCTTTTGCTGCTGGCGCCGCCGGCGCGGCTGGCTGCACAGACAGCGGAGAAACCCCAGAAGAAAGACAGTCCGGAAATCACTACGGATGAGAAAGTGCGCATTCTGGAAGAAGAGGTGGAACGCCTGAAAGTCCAAAAAGCGTCCAAGACATACCAGAGCGT
>JACPZR010000108.1 GCA_016195395.1 Spirochaetia bacterium | reverse complement strand
GTGCGCGCCAAGTCATACGAGCGGCAGCTGAAAGAATGGACGGACACACTGCATAACGTCCGTCCCCATCAATAACAGCAGAGTGACAAGTAGAAACGTCGGGCTGGCGGCGTTGCGCCGATGCTGTGACCGTTTACGGAGGCGTCAGGTCACGCACGCGGTTTCCCGCGCGGCCCTGCGCTTCTTCAGGGAGTCGTCCCGGAAACTGGGCTGGATTCCCCTGCGGGTTGCCGGCCGCACCGCCGCCGTTTCCTGCTTTCTTCTTATCGAGAACTTTTTGGAGCGTATCAGGATCGCCTGAACCGGAAAACCAGCGGTCGTAGGGAAACACCATGACTTGAACGTTATTCCCCAGCCTGTCAATCGCCAGATAGTCGCGGAGGTTGGGATATTCACGCAGGAGTTTTCCCACGTGTTCCAGGCGCGCATAGTATGCCTGGTCGCGGATCATGTCCTCTTCCTGGCTTGCGCGGGCCTGATCTTTCTTTTTACTGTGATCCACTTTCTGCTGTATGATTTCACCGGACCGGGCAATGACAGCGCGGTATGCGCCCGCATCCGGCACGTATACGTTCATCACCGCAATGGCTTGAATGCGGATGCCGTCGCGCTTGAAGGTCTCGCTTAAATCGCGCAGAGCATCGCCTTCGAGGTAGTCCGTAGTCCGCTGCTTCAAGGTGGCAAGGTCGCCGTCGTTGCGCAACAGACGGTTATTAAGCTGACGTGTAAAGAAGTCGTTCAAACGGAGTTCAATGAACGGGTCCAGCCGCTCCCACGTACGCTGGTCCAGCTTCCAGAAGAGCGCGTACAGCGCTTCCACATCGAGGTCGTATTCCAGCCGCGTCTGAATCCGTACGGAGAACTTGTCGTCCAAGTCCAGGATTTCTGCCTGCGGGAGAGCGGCTTTGAAGTTGAACTCTTTAACGCGCGGTCCTATGTCCACACGGTGCAGGGTGATACGATTGGGATAGGCGCGCGCAGGGATGAACCGTGTTTCCCCGGGGTGAATGGGGGACGTATCCATCCCCTTCACGTGATCCTCAATCAGCACGGCTTCATGAGAACCCGCGCTCACGTAGCCGACGTACAGCCAAGCCACGAGAGAAGCGATCAGAATACCCCAAAAGAACGATCGAGAGAATCGATTGAGCATCACTGCCCGGTTTCAGCCTCGGAAACTTCAAGATTCATGGGATGGGCTAAAATGATCGTAGAAATCGCGTGTTTGTACACGAGACTCTGCCTCCCATCGTTTTCGAGTACGACGGTAAAATTGTCAAAGCTGCCGACGCGGCCCTTCAAAGGCACGCCGTTGGTCAGATAGATGGTAATCTCCATCTTTTCCTTCCGCGCCCCGTTCAGAACCATGTCCTGTATGTTGTTTTTATTGGCCATATTGCGACCCAGCCCACCACAGGCCTGAGCAACCCTTTTTCGGCAACTGTTTTCGCAAAACCGCGGCAGGGCGACGGGCT
>JACPZR010000107.1 GCA_016195395.1 Spirochaetia bacterium | reverse complement strand
CTGCACATGGGAAAGGACATCGTTCACGGCGCGCGAAACACCCCGCCCCCGCGCCATGGGAATCTTACAATAACTGCACGCCCGATCACATCCCTCTTGGATTTTCAGATAGGCCCTCGTATGGCCCTGAGGGAGAACGGCTCCGTACGCAAAAGGATCAATCATCACCGGACGGGCGCCGTAGCCTGCGCTCTCAAGCCCCATCCAAGGTGCGCTCTTGTCCGAATCTAACCGATCTTCCGCCGCATCCTGATCAGTCGCGTCACCCGCCGCGTCCGACGTACCCAGGCGTGCGCGCTTTTCCTCTATCAGCTGGAAGAGACGCGATTTCTTGTCATTCCCGACGACCATGTCCACACCGGGAAATCTCGCTGCGGCTTCGGCATCGGTTTGGGCATAGCAACCCGTCACAACGACAAAGGCGCCGGCGTTCCGCTGACGCGCGCGCTCTACCGCCTTGCGGTTACTGGTATCCGCATGGTCGGTGACAGTACAGGTATTGATGATGGCGATATCCGGGCCGTCTTCCGGACGCACAGCCCTGTAACGTCCGCTTGCAACGAAGTGTGAAAGGACCCCGTCCGACTCAAACTGGTTCAGCCGGCAGCCGAGCGTCTCAATCCCAACGGTCAGGGCGCGCTGTGCCGGCCGGGCGTCAGCCGGCTGTTTTTCTGCGGAGCCGCTCACGATTCCGATCCGCCCCTTGCTGGTTTCTCTTGACCGCCTGATCATAGAAGCTTCCGGCTTCGCTGTATTTCGCGCCCGCTTCTTTCTTCTTTCCAGCGGCTGACAGCGCGTCCCCCGTCCGCTCGAGCGCAATGCCTGCGTTGTTGTAGACATCTGCCATCGCGCCTTCATCGGGTGGTGAAAGTTTCATGGCTTGGCGGAGGCGAAATTCGGCGTTCTCATTGTTGCCTTGGCGTAAAAAAATCAGACCATCGAGGGCCACGGCGGAAAAGTCGTTCCTGTCCTTTTGGAGAATACGCTCCAAGACTTTCCGCGCGTATGGATACTGCCCGCTGGCATACAGAAGGCGCGCAAACTCGATTGCATTGGCGCCATTGTCCGGGTCCTTTTCGTATACGGGGCGCATGAGCTCGGCGCCGTAGCCTGCGCGGCCCAATTTACGCATGATGCCGGAAAGAAATACACGCGGCTCCGGCCGGTCCGGGTGCTCGTTCATGCAGTACTGCAGGTGTTCCGCAGCCTTGTTCAGATTTCCCTGGCGTGAATAATTCGCTGCGGCGAGCATTCGGTACTCAAGAGATCCGCGGCTTGAATCAAAGACAGCACGCACCACTTCGAGCGACTTGTCGTACTGGCCCTTCTGATAGAGATCCAACGCCTCTTCATAGCGCGGTGGATATTCTGCGCGCAAAGATTGTCCTGAAATAAGAAGGCCCGCGGTTACAACCGCAAGGCCCCACAAACGTGCACTTTTCACTATATTAGCTCACTTGTCCTGTATTGGCCGGTTTGGCCTGTGGGTCCGATTTTGCCGATCCGCCGCCGCCAGAGGACTGCCGCGGGGTCTTTTTCAGAAGCTGTTCCTCTTTCTTGGCAATCTCTGCGTCCCTTGCTTTCTTTATGTCTGCAAATTCCGGCCACGGCTTTTCAGCAAAGGAGAGCTTCTTGGCGCCCTCTTCTTCTTTCAGACCGATGTCGATTTCCGTGGCCTCTTTGTATGCGCCTTCCAAGAGACGATTGGCCATGTAGTCTTCCACTTCGCGCTGGAGAGTTCTCCGGAGCGGGCGTGCTCCATATTTTTCGTCGAAGCCTTTCTCCGCGATCCAATCCTTGGACGGGCTGTCCATGCTGATCTTGATCTGGCGGTCCAGAAGCTGCTTGTTCAGCACGGAAACCATGATGTCGATGATCGACCGGATGTTTTCCTGCGTGAGCGTGTGGAACGTTATGATCTCATCAATGCGGTTCAGGAATTCCGGGTTGAAGTGCTTTTTCAGCTCATCAACCAGTTTGTCCTTCTTGTTCTCTTCGCGGCGACCCTTGTCTTCCGCAAAGCCCATCTTGCCGCCCTTCTGCATCTCGCGCGCGCCCAGGTTCGATGTCATGATCACGATCGTGTCACGGAAATCCACTTTGCGGCCGTGCGTATCCGTTAGCGTGCCTTCTTCAAGGATCTGAAGCAGGAGGTTGAATACGTCAGGATGTGCTTTCTCTACTTCGTCAAACAGAACGACGCTGTAGGGATTGCGGCGGACAAACTCGGAGAGCTGACCTGCATCATCGTATCCCACATAGCCCGGTGGCGAACCGATCAACTTAGAAACCGAGTGCGGTTCCATGTATTCCGACATGTCGATCCGGAAGAGCGATGTTTCGTTTCCAAAGAGGAATTCCGCAAGAGCGCGGGCCAATTCTGTTTTCCCTACGCCCGTAGGCCCTAGAAACACAAACGAACCGGAGGGACGACGCGGGTCCTTGAAGCCCGTCCGTGAACGGCGCACAGCGCGGCTGACGAGTTCCACGGCTTCTTTCTGACCCACAACGCGCTTCTGAATCTCTTCTTCCATGCGGAGCAGTTTGGCCGCTTCCCCTTCCTCGATCTTTTCGAGCGGGATGCCGGTCCAGAGGCTGATTACGGAATAGATGTCTTCTTCGCTGATATCAACGCTGTACTCTACGATCTTTTCCTGCCATTGGGTGATCTTCTCTTCGAGGATCTCCTTCTTGGCATTGATCTCATCGCGGATCTGCGCAGCCTTTTCATACTCCTGCGCTTTGACCATGTCGTCTTTCTTCACTGTGAGAGACTTGATCTCTTCTTCCATTACGATGATTTCTTCCGGTCTTGAGGAGTTCGCAAGGCGCGCCCGCGATCCCGCTTCATCGATCACGTCAATCGCTTTGTCCGGCAGGAAGCGGTCGTTGATGTAACGAACGGAAAGCTTCACGGCCAGTTCAATGGAATCGTTGGAATAGTTGACCTTGTGGTGCGTTTCAAAGGCTTTCTTCAGGCCTTTCAGAATGAGGATGGTATCCTCAACGGAAGGCTCTTTCACGTGGATCGACTGAAAGCGGCGTTCGAGCGCTGAATCCTTTTCAATGTACTTCCGGTATTCGTTGAGGGTTGTGGCGCCGATGCACTGCAGCTCTCCGCGCGCGAGCGCAGGTTTCAACATGTTGGCAGCGTCAATCGCGCCTTCCGCAGCGCCCGCGCCGATCAACGTATGCAGCTCATCGATGAACACGATGATGTTTGTGGAGCTTTGGATTTCGCGCAGAATCTTTTTGAGCCTGTCTTCAAACTCACCGCGATATTTGGTCCCCGCAACGAGCGACGCAAGGTCCAGAGCAATCACGCGCTTGTCAAAAAGAAGGTCCGGCACCTCGTGATTGATGATGCGGTCAGCGAGTCCTTCAACGATCGCCGTCTTACCAACACCCGCTTCACCGATCAGCACGGGATTGTTTTTCGTTTTCCGGCAGAGCACTTGGACAAGCCGCTGGATTTCCTGCTCACGGCCGATCACTGGATCCAGTTTCTTGTCGCGCGCAAGCACAGTCAGGTCGCGGGCAAATTCGTCAAGCGTAGGCGTGCGTGATTTTTCCGGGGCAGACTGTCGTCCACCTTGTCCCGTTGAAGCGACTCCCAGTATGCGGAGGATTTCGCCTTTGATGACAGAATAGTTCACGCTGAAGTTTGCAAGGGCTGCGCCCGCAACGTTATTGTTGTCGCGTAGCAGAGCCAGGAGGATGTGTTCCGTCCCCACGTAGTTGTGCTTCAACCGCTTGGCTTCTTCTTTCGAATAGTCAATGATCTTCTGGTATTTGTCCGGATTGGGAGAGATGTCTATCAGGAGCGTTGTGCCGCCCTGACGCGAACGGCGCTCCACTTCTTTCTTGAGTTCGTTTAGGTCAATATTCAGATTCTTTAGAATCTTGATGG
>JACPZR010000096.1 GCA_016195395.1 Spirochaetia bacterium | reverse complement strand
GGATACCGAAATGCAGCCATGTCGCGCCTTGCTTACACGCGCCGCTTGGACCGCGACACAACCAAACCGGAGATCCACAGATTGATCGACTTTCTCCGGGGTGCGCTGTCGGGGTTTGTCGACGTTGACTCGGCCATCAAGAAAGAGGGCGACGTGCCGTCCCTTTTTGAAACGGAGGATTCAGCACGCGAGGCCGGGATTCTCTTACAAGACCTTCAGGTAAAAGCCCCCATCCTTGTGGCGCCGTCTTCCGTGTGGCCCACCAAACGTTGGACGCCGTACGGTTTTGCGGAGCTCTGTGCAAAGCTTGTGGAAGCCTACGGAAGCGACGTGCTTCTCGTGGGTTCCAAAGACGACGGGGTGATCGCGCAGGATGTTATGAACTTTGTGGAAGAGACGGTTCCGCCTCGGATGGCAGGGAGGATCCACAATGTGTGCGGGAAGACGTCGCTCTCCGGTTTGTTTTCGTTGATGAAACGATCGCGGATGCTTGTCTCGAACGACTCTGCCCCTGTGCACTTTGGGTGCGCCGCCGGGATTCCCGTAACAGCGATTTTTGGTCCAACCGTGCCTGCCCTGGGTTATGCGCCCATTGCGCCAAGGACGATTGTGGCAGAAAAAGATCTGTCATGTCGTCCCTGTGGAACGCACGGCGGTGTGCGCTGTCCTTTGGGTCACTTCGACTGTATGCGCACGTTATCCGCGGATAACGTATTGGAGTTCGTCAGGAAGGTTTCTTGAGCATCCGGCCGATCTCTTTGATGGGATGGTCAAGAACTGCGTCAAAGTCCCGTTCGAGCTTCTCAAACCGTTTGCGGTAGGCGCTGAAAAGCTGAAATGAAATCGGCAGAACCACAAGGACCGTCAACACGCCGTAGAGTCCAAAGAGAACGGCCGTGGCATCGTCGTCGATTCCAAGGAATTTGGAGCGCGCCAGCGCAATAGGACTGACAATGGTAACGATCACAGCGATCAAAAGCTGCCACGTCTTGTAGGCCGGCGCAAGCGCCACAGCAGCCACGCCTTCCATCACGCGGCGCCGCATGGCCGCCGGGACCATTCCCAAGGGCAGACCCATGAGCCCCGTTTCGATCGCATGCATCAATCGGTACTCGGTGCGGCAAAGGCCGCACTCATCGATGTGGGCGCGCGCATCCGACGGCAGTGTGCGTGTATCTGTTCGTATTTCTTCAATCCAGTGTCTCATAGCCCTTCACCTTGTCCCGCAGCTTGGAACGCAGTATGATCTTCCCTCGGTGAATGTTGGACTTGAGAGTGCCTTCTTTCAGACCCAGCTTCTCCGCAATTTCGCCGTACGGCAGTTTTTCATAGTAGTATAAAAGCAAAGGCACGCGGTAGGCATCCGGAAGCTCTTCCAGAGCGCTC
>JACPZR010000095.1 GCA_016195395.1 Spirochaetia bacterium | reverse complement strand
CCTTTGAATTTTCGTACTGCGGCTTCAAGAGGAATACGCCGCGCATGGCAACATGGCTCTTCTTTAGAAACAGCGACAGGGGCTGGAGCACGCTTCTAATGGACATGAAAGAAATGTCGCACGTAACAAAGAGGCCGCTTGATTGTATGAGTTCCCAGTGCGTGTCAGAAAACCATTCCTTCGCGACTTGGCGCGCGTCCGTGCGGTCAAGGACGGTGACGGCCGCATTCTGTCTGATCCCATAGTCGATGATTCCGTAGCCCACGTCCACCGCGTAGACATGAAACGCGCCCGATTGCAGCAGTACTTGCGTGAATCCCCCGGTGGACGCCCCCAGGTCCAAGCAGACAAAACCCCGGGGAGAGATGTGAAACTCAGACAAAGCGCCGGACAGCTTGGCCCCGGATCGGCTGACAAATTCTTTAAGTCCCCGCACCTCAATCGTGTCAGCTGTGGTTACATAGAGAGCGGGACTGGAAACGCGCTCGTCATTGACAAAGACAAACCCGCCGAGAATCAAACCGTCAACCCTTTCGTATCCGCGCACTGCGAGCACGTCACGAAGACGTCGTTTCCCGGCGGCGGGATCCATCCTACTTAACGCGTTCCGTAATAAAATCCGGAAGCGACACAAAGAAGCTCTGATAATCAGCGCGTGCCCGCGTGCCCGTCTCAAGACGACGCGCAAGCTCTTTCACATGCGCAGCCTTCTCTTGGCAGAGGCGGCGCGTCTGGTCCAATCCATAGAGAAGCGTGTATGTGAGTTTGCCCGCGTCGCGGTCTTTGCCCGTGGTTTTGCCGAGGACTGCTGCATCCCCGGTTTCATCCAGGAGATCGTCCGTCATTTGGAACAAAAGCCCCAGCTCTATCCCGTACTGCCGGTAGCTCTCTCTATCCGCTCCGGAAAGAACCGCGCCCATTTCAGCGCTGGCTCCAAACATGGCCCCGGTTTTCTTCTGATGAATTTCAAGAAGCAGCGCGTCGCGCGAGCGGCCCGGCTGCTCCGCCTTCCGTTCTGCGGCGAGATCGAGCGCCTGCCCGCAGACCATGCCGGTCATGCCCGCCAGGCAGAGGGCGGGCCGGATCCGCTTTCCTCCCGCAGACAGAGAATATAAGACCGGCGCTGCCAGTTCCGGAACGGCGCGCTCCTGAATGAACTTCGTGACCTCAGTCTTCAGGAAGGCTTCAAAGCACGCCGCAAGGTCAGAAAGTATATGACCGGGCTCTCTGTCCACAGGCCGTTTTTGCCTGGGACAACGCCCGGTCAACCGTTCTGCCGGTCACATGGGCATCAGCCGGCCAGTTCTTCCTTGGTGAAGTAGAAGGAAACTTCATTCTTTCCGTTTTCTACGGAGTCGGAGCCGTGCACGGCGTTGGCTTCTTTAGAGACTGCGTACAGTTTCCGAATGGTTCCAGCCGCTGCTTGAGCGGGATCCGTGGCGCCGATGACATCGCGCCAGTGCTGGACCGCGTTCTCCCGTTCCAATCCTACGACAACTACGGGACCAGAACACATGTAGCGGCACAAATCCGCGTAAAAGGGTCTTTCTTTGTGAACTGCGTAGAATTTCTTCGCGGTTTCTTCCGACAGTTGAATGAGCTTCAGGCCGAGAATATGAAATTTTTCCGATTCAATCCGGGCGAGAATGTTACCGATGTGGTGGTTCTTGACCGCATCGGGTTTGAGAATAGCAAGGGTTCTTTCCATCCATACCGGGGAAAAATTTGTGGTTTTCCCGTCAAACACATTATGGGAACGGTGACAAACGGATGACGTTTATGGCGACAATACCGCCAATTTTCTGTCGAATTACAAGTCATGAAGATCACGGCCGATCAGCTGCAATTTGAGAGTTTGAATGAGCTTCTCTCATTCAGCCAGGACTACGAACTCCTTGGGATATTGGAGCTCGCGGAACCGGTGAAAGATCGAAGCGGCAACGTGCTGATCAAAGAGAACGTGGTCGTAAAAGAGAGCGCGCTTCACCGCTTGGAAAGCATGTCCGGGCAGTATGAACCGATTTTCAAAGTCACCGCGCAGCAGACGCTGCTAACGCACATTGCCAAGATACTATCCAAGATCATCATCGCCCGCATCAAGAGCACGCCCCTCACGTTCACGCGTTATCTGTATGGCGAAACCAAGCACAAGTATGAAGCGTACATCCGCAACGCGCTCCGAGGGCGGAAGGCTGCGCTCGCTGTACTAAAAGTCTCGCGGGAGATGCCCGCGTTCTTTGACCACGCTGTGGACTTAGGGCTTCTGGCGCTGGGCATTGTCATCCAGCGCTACCTGCGTCTGCCTTTTGTTCATCAGAACACGTTCCTGGCCGGGATCTTTGCCGACATGGGCCTCGCAGAATCCCATGAATGGAAGGCGCCGGCCACAGACGGGTCCGCAGTGAACAGGGCTGAACGCTCCGCAACATTTGCGGAGGGCTTTGATCTCCCCCGCTCCGTAGTCCATGCCATCCGCCATCATGCCGTTACCTCCGCAAACCCTGCAGCAAGCGAGGCGGTCCTTCACGATGAGGGGCCCGCCGGCGCATTCTTTGCAGACGTCATGAAAGACGAAGCGGCCCTTCCGACGGAGTCACCGGGCAAAGAGGCGGACCCGCGCGTGCAGAATGCTGAGGTGGTTGCCACAGAGGCCCTCCGGATAGCCCGTTACATCTTTGAGACTACCAACCGCCTTCTGGGCCAGGACAATGCCGAGCAGGATCTCCTGGCCATGCTTGTCTACAATGCTGAAAAGGGATTCTTCTATAAAGAACTGGTCAATCCAATCATCCAACGCTTCAAGTCATTTGAAGAGCTGGCGCAGCGCCTCCGGAAGATCGCTGTCATCGAGAAACGATGCCTACATCCGCCTTCTGCCTGGGCCTACCCCAAACCGCGCGCAGCACAGGTCCTCTGCAAACACCGCGTAACGGACTGCCCGTATATTGAGTCGGGTTGGGACCTGCACGTTATCTCGCCACAGGAGGCGTACGGCTGGATCGGCGCTCCTCTGGAATCCGGCCACTACCCCAAGTGCAAGCTCGAGTCGGAACTTCAAACGGATCTTTGACGCCGGGAACGCTGGACCGGATAACGCTACCAGTCACGCACAACGTGGGCCGCGCTTTCAATCACCTGGCCCGCAAACCGCTTGTCGCTTTTGAGCAGGTGAAAGAATCCCTCCTCCGATCCGGTCACACCCCAAACAATACGCGCCGAGCCGTAGATCAGGAGCACAATGGACCCCGCCATGATCATGGCAATCAAGGGAGAACGGTTCCTGTCCAGAAACGACGAGAAGCGCGGGACAAACGCGGACACGCCAAACACAAATCCCATAAGAACGACGGGAATCCCTCCGGGATGATACCGGATGGATTCAAGGAAGGAGCCGTGGGCAACGTTCGCAACAGCGCGCGTCAGGCCGCAGCCGGGGCACGGAAATCCCACGAGATTGTAAAATATGCAGTAAGAAGTCCCCGTCCCGTGTTCCGGAATCACGAAGGCCAGAACAAACATGAGAAGGGAGCCGGTTTGAAAGAATCGAAGTTCGCTTGAGGTGCGCGGGTCCAGACAGGGCAGCATCCGCGTGATCGCTTTGATCCGTTCGAGCATGGCTATCCCATCGTCCGCGGGCGGAAGCCCGGATTGTTCCTGTAATGCTCTTTGTGTTTCTTATAGTTTTCCGCGGTGCGGAGGATGAGCTCCTCTTCATCCGGGGTAATCTCTCTGACCACTTTCGCGGGCGATCCCATGGCCATCATCCGCGGCGGAATTTTCTTTCCGGGTGTGAGAAGGCTTCCGGCAGCTAAGAACGAAAACTCACCCAGTTCGCAGCCGTCCAGCACGGTGGCGCCAATTCCCACGAACGCATGATCACGCAGCGTACAGCCGTGCAGCGTTACGCGGTGTCCCAGCGTGCAC
>JACPZR010000094.1 GCA_016195395.1 Spirochaetia bacterium | reverse complement strand
GACGAAACCGAGATCATCTGGGCAGGGATGCGGTACTGAATGGCCAGCTTCTGCAGAGTCTCACCGTTCTGGACGACGTGCTCGATGATGGGCACCTTGCTTTCGTTCTGCGCTTCACCGCGGAGCAGTCGTGCGCGGAGCTCCTCTGACCGCTGTTCCAATTCCTGAGGCGTAAGCGATGCGTTTAAGTCCGGGCCCTTGGAAATTGACGTTGCAACAACGTTAGACAGGACGCTCATGGCGCCCAGAAGAAGTCCGCTGAACGCAAGAAAGCGCAGCCCCTGCGAGCGGTACTTCTTACGGCCGAGTTCAATTTTGCCTACGATGGGATGATGACGACCGGGAATGGCATAGACGAACGTGCCTCCGCCGGTGTGAATTAACGTGAAATGCCCTTTAAGATCCAAAAGCCGTCTGGAGCGGCGGGTTTGAAATCGTCTACGGATCATCCGGCCTTATTTTTCTTTGTCGGACATTTTCAGTCCGCCATAAGATTCTTCTACGACCTTCTTGACGTCTTTCTTTTGACCGCCGGTGATCGTGATGCTGCCCTGAGCGACTACACCCGGCTGGATCTGGAGCGTGGGAGCGTGAATGTCGCCCAAGAGTCGGCCCGACTTTTCAAGGCGCACATCGTTCTCTGCTGCAATATTGCCGATCATGGTGCCGGCGACAACCACCGACTTGGCGCTGATGTTGGTTTTGACCTTCCCGGTCTCCCCCACAATCAGGGCTTCCTCTGTTTTGATCTCACCTTCAAACTTCCCGTCAATTTTGAGGGAACCGGAGATATAGAATTTACCTTCAAAGATCGATCCTGGACCGATCACACTGTTCATGGAGTCGTTGCGGCCTGCCATAGGATGGTTTTGGCGAAACAGGGTTTTTTGGCAACTAAATAAGGGCGTGAGGACCGCCTATCGCTCAAAATCGGTGGGGAGAACGGGGTCGCGGAGGAGCCCGTCGGCCAGAGTGAGGTTGATCCGCTCCACATTCTGGCGGGCGCGCGTGCCTTGGTCTCCGTTCCCGCGGGTGACGATCTCACGGTAGAGGTCACGGGCTCCTTCAAAGTTTCTGTCACGCAGGGCCAGCACCGCCAGCCGTTCCAGCACCACGGGCAGGTTCAGGGCATTCAAACGGACGCGGAGAAAGTCCGCATTCGACTTGGCCTGGGGAAGGTCAATGCGGAGCAGTTTGTAATAATCCTTTTGGAGATTGTCGTCTTCCTGATTGAGTAGCTGCCGCTTGAGGGCGAGGATCTGCGTCTGGATATTGTCGGCTGCCTTCTCGAGCAGCTTGTAATCCGCTTCTACCGCCATGAATTCCGTGCGCGCTTTGGCCAGATCCGCGCGCTCCTGCTCTGTGCGGCGGCTCCTGCGGTCAATGGAGGCCAGCTGCGAAGCGATCTTGTACTTGGAAGTCCGCAGTTCTGTGCGCGGCCGGTCGGACAACGCTGCTGCATCGTTCTTGTCGAGCGCGTTCAACGCATTGCGCAGCAGCGTTTCAGCTCCCGCAAAGTTTCCTGTGTGTTTGAAGTATATGTCTGCAAGGTGCAATCTCACGCTTGATGCTGGGTCGTTGTCCACGGACCTGGATAACGCTTCTTCGTAGGCCTTTGCCGCGAGGATGTAGTTCTTTTTGTCCGTGAAGATTCCGCCCAGTTTTAAATAGTGGGCGGCAAGATCCTGTTTCAGCTTGGCGTCATCAGGCGTCGCGGCTCCTTCTTTGGATGCCAGTTCTATATAACGTTCTTCAAAGGCCGCAGCCTGTTCAAGATCCCGGGACGATCTGTATTCGTCCGCAAGAAGGCCCACGTAGGTTTTGTTGAACGGGTCCAGCTTGTGCGCAAACTCCAGAAAAATGCCGTATCCCACAAAGTTCCTGAGCTCGGTGCGTTCTTCCCCCAGTTCCCCGGTTCCCACACCGCGATAAAACGAGGAACGGTTGAGAAGCCGTGCTGTTTTCTTGTTCTCTGTTTCGAGCTTCTTTACAAGGTTTGCAAGGCGAAACGCCAGGATCCCGGCCGTGCGGGATTTCTTTTCATGGTATTTCTTGTACGACCCATTCCGGATGCTTTCCAACGCCTGCTTTGTGGTTTCCAGACGCTGCTCCACGTCGGCAACCGTCTGTCGCGCTTTGACAACATCCGCGGTTCCACCCCGCGCTTTCACAGACGCGGCAACGTCAACGGCCTTGCGTGCTTCTTCCACTTTCACGCGCGTGTCTTCGTATTCGCGGAGCAACGCCTGCACGCGCTCGGCGTCGCTTTTCTCTGCCGGATCTGTTTCCTGTTTGGCCCGGTCCGGGTCGCCAAAGCCCGCGGCCATGAACCGCCACGACATTTCCCGCTCCGCGTCGCCTTTGTCTTTTGGAATCTCTTGGAAGGGCTGTTCGATCCCCATGTACCGGAACGCCATCGCGTATTCTGAAGAGGCGCGGTACGGCTGGTCCATCAGCTCGTAGCAGCGCCCGAGCACGGTGTGAAGCCGGACCATGTACGGATGTTCGCCTAGAAAGGAACTCTCCGCGTAGCTCTTTCCGCGCAGAAGAGCGATCAGCCGCGCGGAGTTCTTATCAAGGTCGACGAGGCTTGAACGCTGCGTCCGTCGTTCGTCCGCGATGCGCCGGTCTTGGACAAACTGCGCTGTGTAAGCGCTGACTTCGCGGGTGGCGGACCGGATCACTGATTCACAGTCGGGCTGTTGGCCGGCCGCCTCCGTTTCCAGGCGACGGATGTTCGATTCTACGATTACTTCGTAGGGTTTCTTCAATAGTACGCGGGTGTTATCGGCCTTGAGGTCGGAGCCGTGCAGAAACGTCAGGGCCAGGGTCAGAGCGACCAACGCGCCCGTGCCGACTACCGCCGGTCTGCCGGATGGCGCGGACTTCCGATACACAGTGATTTGGCCAGTTCCACGCACAGCATGGTACCTATCGGTCGAAAATGAAAAAATGGTAACGAGTCAGAGGGGCGGATGGGTTGAATGCGGGCGGGGCAGAACCGACCACACAAAAAGCGATGCCCAGCCCAAAATCCACGCCGTTCCGCCAAAGGGCGCGGGCTTTCGCAGATAGGAAAAGTCGCCTCCGGCAAGGCCGGTGAGCAGCGCGTAGCTGATCAAAGATACTGAAAAAAGGACCAACCCCGCTGTGAAAAGCCAGCCTGCTGCGTAGAGGATGCGGGGGCGCTCATGGCCGCGTGGAAGTTCCAAGAGCACGCCCACCAGAAGCAGCGCCGTAGTATGAAACATCTGCATCTTGAGGGCTGTGTCGAGAACAGCGCGCTCGGCGACGG
>JACPZR010000066.1 GCA_016195395.1 Spirochaetia bacterium | reverse complement strand
CCCTGCGGATAACGGATTGTCATGCTTTTTCCCGGCGGCCCTTAGGGCCGGGAAAGTTTGACACCCGCGCCCGCCGTCGGGGGACTGGCCGGGCAAGGTGGAGCGAATGGCAGGAAAAGACGCGCGCAAGAAATCAAAGAAGAAGCCTGTGAAAGCGGCCAGGCCATTGGGACGGGTCGTCCGGGCATCAGCTCAAGAGAGAAAACCGCTCGTCCTCATCATGGCCGGCGGCAAAGGGGAGCGGTTCTGGCCGCGCTCGCGCGAGAAAACGCCCAAGCAGCTCCAGCAGGTGTACTCGAACAAGACGCTCCTTGAAGAAACGCTGACCCGCGCGCTGACCATCACCGATCTCCCGCTGATTTACATCGGGTGCAATGCGGCGCTCAAGAAGACCATTCAGAAGAAGCATCCTTTCCTCAAAGACAAGAATTTCGTTGTGGAGCCGGAAGGTCGAAACACCGCGCCCATCATCGCTTTGGCTGCGCTCATTCTTGAGAAAGAGCATCCCGGTCACGTGCAGGTGGTTCTTTCCGCGGACCATTTCATCACTCCGCTCGCCGGATTCAAAAAGACCGTCAGCGCCGCTGTAAAAGCAGCGAACCAAGGCTGGCTCGTCACTCTAGGGGTCAAACCCACGCGCCCGGAAGTGGGGTACGGTTACATTCATGCGGCAGATGAGCTGATGCCCGGCGTGCAGAAGATTCATCGCTTTGTAGAGAAGCCGGCCATGGCCCAGGCGCAGGAGTACGTGAAAGCCTCCGATTTCTTCTGGAATGCAGGAATCTTTATTTGGAAGGCTTCCACAATTCTCGCCGAGTTTGAAGCGCACGCACGGGACGTATTGGACCCGGTAAAGAAGGCCCTCAAAGGCACCAAGGTTTCCGCCCCTGCCTTTGCAAAAGCCCCCAAAACGCCTATCGACATTGCGATCATGGAGAAGTCGAACAAGGTTGCCATGATCGGCGCGTCGTTCCTGTGGGATGACGTGGGTTCCTGGCTCTCTCTGGAACGCATCGTGACCCCGGATGCCGCCGGAAACGTCTTTGTGCCGGCCCGCGGCGCCGACGGAGCGTCGATCAAGGGCTCATCAGGAAACATCGTTGTCAGTCCGCACAAGATGGTCGCTCTGTTGGGAGTGAAGGACCTGGTTGTGGTGGAGGACGGTGACGTCCTTTTTATCACGGATCGGAGCGGGATTTCCCAGATCAAAGAGCTTATCGCTGATATGCGGCAAAATCGGTCTTTACAGAAATACCTGTTTTGAGGGCTTTGGCCAAAGCAATCGCAAGGAGAGTCCATGCCCTCGGGGAAAAAACGGAAACGTCGTAAGATCCGGACCCACAAGCGCAAAAAAAAGCGCAAAGCCAATCGTCATAAGAATAGATGACGCGGCTGCCTTAGGCAGTTGCGCAGCTTCGTACGGCCGTCTCTGGCCGTCAGAATCATCCCGCGCCGCATAATCCGGACAGTTTCCGGGCGGCGCTTTCTAGAAGACAGGTTTTCCTAAGTCCCTTTTATTCCGATGATAGTACCGGTGGGACCACCGGGGAAAGAACAGGGCGGAACACAAACGCTGGATACAGAAGCCACAAACCGAGGCCTCTTGGTTTTGACCGGGCTTTTCCTTCTGCTTGTGTTTATGGATACGCAGGCCCGCCGACACTATCGATCTCTTCTGCCAAAACAGAACGGAATCGAGCGCTCTGTTTCAGACGCGGTGCGTGAAAGCGGACTGCCCGGGACCGACACAATCAAATCCGGCGCCAAAAGCATTTTTGAGCAGGCGGATGACGCTGTGCGCCCCGAACTGAGCGCGCTCAAAGCAGCCGGCATGGAGGCCGCGGGGTCGCCCCGGTTGAAGGCCCTCTCCGAAACCAACGAAGTCTCTCTCTATTTTATCCGATTCCGCGGCGGCCGTTCAGAATTGGTCCGCGTGAAGCGACGCATCGATTCCGTCCCCACACCCGCAACACTTTTGGAACTGCTTCGTCAGGGACCGGGCTCCGGAGAGCGCGGCCTCCTGAATACGTTTGATGCCAACGTCAAAGGTGTGAGCGTAGAAAACGGGATCGCGACAGTGGACTTGGACGAACGGGCAGGGCGCATGGGGCAGCGTGTGATCAAAGACCGGTTGGACCAGATGACGATGACGCTTTCACAGCTGCCGGGAATCAAGGGTGTGCGCGTTCTCATCAATGGCCGCCAGGTAGAAACACTGGGCGCCGATCGGTTCCGACTTCCGTCAGTGCTCCGCAAGCCGGAACGTTTTGTGAGCGACTTCATTCGGTAGGCTAACCGGGGGGAACGCCGCCGTCCAGCGCCAGGTTTGCCAGCGCGTCCGCTTTCTTGTTCTGCTCGCGCGGTACGTGTTCAATATGGCGCGGCGCGAACGATGCGTACAGCGTTGCTGCTTTCTTATAGAGAGGAATCAAGCCCGCATTCTTGACTTTGTAATTGCCTTTCATCTGTTCCACAACAAGCTGCGAGTCCATCCGGACATGGAGCGCGATCTCGTCTTTGGCCGTCTTGGAAAAAAAGGTCTGTGCGGTTTCCAATCCTCGCACCAAAGCCGTATACTCCGCAATGTTGTTCGTGGCCTTCCCAATGGCTTCTGAAATCTCAAACAGCGGCTCCTCTTCATGCGCTTCGAGCGCCACCACACCGATCGACGCCGGTCCCGGGTTTCCGCGGGAGGCGCCGTCGCAGTACATATAGATGGTCCGATGTTTTGCTTTCTTTGTCATTCTTGCTAGACTACGATGTTTACCAGTTTGTTTTTCACCACGATGATACGCTTGGGCTCTTTGCCATCCATCGCTTTTTCCACACCGGGATCTTTCAACGCTCTGGCCTTCACGTCCTCTTCCCCTGCTGATACGGACATCCGCGCTTTGCCGCGAAGCTTTCCGTTCACTTGAAATACGATTTCGATGTCGTCATCTTTCGTTTTTTCGGGATCAAACGCCGGCCACGCCGCTGTTGCGATGCTCTCATTGTGTCCCAGGAGGCGCCAGAGTTCTTCTGCCATGTGCGGCGCAAACGGTGAGAGAAGAAGGGCAAAGGATTCCGCCCCAAACCTGCCGATCTGCTTTTTGGCGAGCGTCTCGTTCACGAAAATCATCAGCTGCGAGATCGACGTATTGAAGCTCATCTTCTCCACATCTTCCGTCACTTTCCGGATGGTTTTGTGAATCAGTTTTTCAATCTCTTTGGCCGCTTCCGCCGACGGTTCTTGAATCACGCGTGGGTCCAGCTTGGCGGACTCCAGAGGAGCGGCCGCCTGGCCGGTGGCTTTGCCTGCAGCGCCGCCGGCCGGAGCGTCATCCGTTCCTGTATCCAGCGTGAACAGGCGCCACGCCCGCGAGAGAAAGCGGCTCACGCCTTCCAGTCCATTCGATGACCAAGGCTTGGACTGCTCCAGCGGCCCCAGAAACATTTCAAACAGGCGGAACGCATCGGCGCCAAACTCAGCTACCACGTCATCCGGGTTGACCACGTTTCCCCGGGATTTGGACATCTTACTTCCGTCTTCGCCGAGGATGATGCCCTGGTGCACCAGCTTCTTGAACGGCTCAATGGTGCTTACAATGCCATAGTCGTAGAGGACTTTATGCCAGAATCGCGCATAGAGGAGGTGGAGCACCGCATGTTCCGCGCCGCCCACGTACAGGTCCACGCCGTGT
>JACPZR010000092.1 GCA_016195395.1 Spirochaetia bacterium | reverse complement strand
CGCGGCAGCGGCAGCCCCACGGCTCCCAGACCGGCAACAATTTCCACAGGGTCCAGATGCGACCGGTGCGTGGCCGCGTAGACAAGGGCATTCTTTGCCGCTGCTTTGCGGACTTCATCCACTGCCCCGGATACCAGCGGAGTGACGTGCAGTCCCAGTTTAGGATAATCGAATTCGTCCGCTGCCTTTGGCGCCCTGTCTGTCAGACTTCCTGCAATGTCGCGCGCGTACATTGTCGTGAGATCGTTTACGGCAGTCCAGAGCGTCGCGCCTTCCGACGTCTTGATGGTGCTCATCACAAGGCGTTCCGTTTCCGGCAGCCGCCCGCCCTTAGCCGACTGATCTTCCACCTGTATTGCCGACGCTTTGAGAACGGCTTTAGCGTTATGCGCATTGCGGAAATAATCCAAAACACGTCGTTTCACGGCGCTGGCTACGTCTTCTTCCGGTCGGCGTGACGTGGGTGCGGGTCTTTGATCGGCTGACGCGGGCGGAGTAACTCCACTTCTAATGGGGCCGGTAACCTGCTCCAACAGGAGCTCCGGAGGGGCCTTGCGGGAAAGGACAGCGTGCAGGGCTGTGTAGACCGGAAGGTCGAGTTTCAATTCTTTGGCCATGTCCATGATGGAGGCAAGGGCGTATCCGCCTTCCGCCAGATAGTCCGCGCGCGACATCTCGCGCTCAATGATTCCGGCAGGCCTGAAGAAGTTCTGGACGCGCTCGATCAAACCCGGTTCATCAACACCTTCCATGATTCTGTGCACAAACTGCCGACCGAACGTGCGGTTTCTGCTGCGCGGACTGAAGGCATTGGCCAGGAGATCCGCAAGACCCGCGCGGCCGTTCAACGTTTCTACTTTTCCACCCAGTGCTGTGCCCAAGAGGAGAATCTCTCTGTAGCCAGCGGCCACAAATTCGCCCAAGACGTTACCGCCGGTCCGCGGCAGACCAGCCACGATCCCAGCCGCCATCGAGATGGGGTTCTTGAGTGCGCCGCCGATTTCAACGCCGCGGAGGTCGTCCGTGTAATCCACGTGAATGAAATCCGCGCGGAGCTGCTCGCCGATCGACATGCCCTTGTCCCGGGCATGCGTACCCAAAAGCACAAACGTATGGGCCGACTCCTGGAGCTCTGTGATCAGATTGGGCCCGCCCGCTGCGGCCGTAGTGAAAGAATTCAGTTTTCGGCGTGATGCCAGGTGTTCAGCGTACTCGGCAAACCCAAAAGCGCCCGTGCGCCGCCGCATGTCTGCGGAGAGAATGCCTTCTGTGAAGACGAGCATCGTATGCTCTTCATGAGGGTCGACAGATTCAACAAGCCTCGTGATGACGTCTTCCGCTTGAGCAGAAGCGACACATACAAAAAACGTCCAGCTGCCTGTCCCAAACGTGCTGAGCGAGGGAACGAACGTGGCCGCCGGCAGAATGGAGTGGAGGTCCTGATCCCCCGACTTTTCTTTTTCCCGCAGCCAGACGTGGGGTGATCTGCCCCGGCTGGAGGCAATTCTCGCAAGAACGATCGCCAGCGGACCGCCGCCGAGAATGGCCAAGTTCATGACAGAACGAATGGGGGCGTCACTTGTCCGGGCAAGCAAAAAAAGCGAAAACAGTTGCTGCCGCCGCCCGCCCACCGTACGTTGCATTCTACGGAGGAACCCTAGATCGCGCGCATTTCCGGTAACTTAAACGACCTGGCGCCTAACCAGAGGCAGAGGCTGCAGAAGCTGGCCCTGCGTCGTATCCGTGACAACGTTGTCGTGAGCCAGGAGTTGGCGCGTCCGCTCTGTGAGCTTTCGTTTGAACTGGGCAGACAGATCGGCGTTCTGATAGACCGACTGGGCCATGTGCGTCACGTCATTCTGGGCGATGCCTCCCGCATCTTCATTCCAGACTTAGATCGTTCGCGCGCTGCCCGCCTCCGGGGACTCCGCCTTGTGCACACGCACCTGAAGCGGGAACCTCTCTCTGAAGAGGACATTGCGGACCTAACGCTGCTCAGACTCGACTATATTACCGCCGTGACGATGGACGATCACGGACTTCCGGAACTATTCCACTCCGCTCACGTGCAACCGGGCCACAGCCCCGGCTTCACGCTCGACAAGCCCGCCAGAGCGGGCCAGATCCCTGAGGACTTCAGAGAAACGATAGCGGACCTTGAAGTTGCTTTCCGCCGCGAAAACGACAGG
>JACPZR010000091.1 GCA_016195395.1 Spirochaetia bacterium | reverse complement strand
GTTGTGGCCGGCGCATCGATTCCCTTTCACGACGATCCCACCAACGCTCTGCCGGATGTGCGCCGCAACCGGATTCGATGGGACGTGATTCCCGCGCTCCGGCGTGAAGGCTTGGACCCGTCGCTTCTGTGGGAAAATTTTCACGACCAAACCGACGACATGGACGTCACCCGCCCGCCGGCGTCCCACGTTATGATCGACCGACGTATGTTTCAAGGCGCATCACGAAGCGCCGTCAAGCGTGCCTTGGATGTGGGCCTTGCAAGTCTTGGCCTTTCCCCGGCGCCGCGCACCATGACAACCGCTGTGGCGCGGGGTTTCTCGCTTGAGGGACAGGACCCTGCCGCGCCGGGGCGATTTCAGTTCTATACGAAAGATGTGCTCCTGTGGGCGGGTTCCACAACCCCGCTTTGGATGATTCCCGCCCGGTCAGCGCTCTATGAGAAACCCGTCGCTCTGCCGGAGGACGATGGAGGGGCGGTGCGCGTGAGCTATGCCGGGCGCCATAAGACCGTCGTTCTGGAACCGGGGGAAACGATGCAGTGTTTTTCGCCGGGCCTCCGGGCGCGCATGAAAGACGGGACTCACAAGAAACTCAAAGACCTTTTACAGGAAAGTCATCTCCCGCCCCCGGTCCGACTCAATCTGCCACTGATCGTGGGGGCGGACGGTTTTGTTAAAATCATCCTCTTTTCATTCTGGGAAGACCTGCGCGACCGGCACTGTCACTGAAAATAGCTTGCGCACGCTGTGGGGAGGATGCAGACTATGACCGCCTTGAGCTTCAAGAAATACTTTCAAACACCCTCGTGGCAGGAGCTCCAGGGCAAGAGCCTGGAATACTGGCTCCTCCGCGGTTTCTCACACGCTGCCCTGGACGCCATGCGGGCCTACTCGCGCCTTGAAACAGAAGGCTTGGAAAATATTCCTAAACATGGTCCCGCCATTGTAACGCCCAATCACAGTGGTGTTTTGGGCTGGGATGCTCTGATTGTGCAGAACGAAATTGTGAAGCAGGGCGGCCGGATTCCGCGCACCATGAGTCACAATTTCTGGCACCAACCGGGCGTATTCAAGTACCTCTCGGAGAAGATGGGGTATTTCCCCCAAGATTTCAAGATGGCCGTGCGCCTGCTTAGAAAAAACAAACTCATGCTTCTCTTTCCGGAGGCGGAGCTGGGCAATTTCAAACCCAGCACGCGCATGTACCAGCTGGAGGAGTTTAACCCGGGCTTTGTGTCGCTCGCGGTGATGACAGGCGCCCCGATTATTCCCACATGCGTGATTGGCGCGGAAGAGGCGCATTTGAATCTGGGCACACTCGATTGGACGGAAAAGTACATCGGGGCAAAGGTGCCGCTGCCGCTGAACTTGATCCCGCTTCCGGTGAAATGGAAGATCATCTTCATGAAACCCATTTCCGTTACGAATTATTCAAAGAAAGAAGCCAAGAACATCCGCTTCCTGGAAGAGGTGGCGGAGAATGTGCGCTTCAGAATACAGAGCCGCATACACAAGGAACTGGTTCATCGCGGCGTATTCAAATTCTTTGTGGATGGTTGAGGATGACTGAACTGAAAGACCGGCTGCTTGACCGCAGCACAAAACTCCTTGAGGCCTCCGTGGAAGAACTTATGACCACGCAGGTTTCCACGTGCGACGTGAACGACCTGGCTGCCAAGCCGGCGCGCATGATCCTCGAGAACGGTTTTCTGGGGGTCCTTGTAATCAAAGACGGTCACCCCGTCACGATGGTTACCACATTTGATCTTTTGAAGCTGGCGTATGAAGAGGGCTTTGGCCTCAACAAGGATTACATGAATATGACCGTGGGCGAGCTCATCAAGGACAAGCCTCTGGTCAGCGTGCCTCCAGGCACCAAGCTCCACTCTCTCCTCAATTTGATGGTGGAACGAAATGTCCGGACTGTCCCCGTGATCGATGCCGACGGCGTACTCCACGGAATCGTATCCATGACGGACATGTCCCGCTGGTACCGCGACACGCACGAGGAAGTGCGTACGGGTCGTTTCTAGAAATCCGGCGGTGCTGTCGTTTCACGAAATCCCGCCGCTGGACGCGGATGAGTTCCGGCGCGAAAAGGAAAAAGCGCGCGCGCTTCGTGACTCAGCATGGTGGAAGAAGAAGCGCGGCGCGGGCATCTGCCACTACTGCCGCAGGCGATTTCCCCCCGCACAGCTCACCATGGACCACGTCATTCCTCTGGCGCGCGGCGGTCGTTCCACTAAGGAAAACCTGGTGCCCTCGTGCAAGGAGTGCAACAACCAGAAGAAGTCGATGATCCCGGCGGAGTGGACTGGGTACTTGGAGAGTCTGCGGAACCGCGAATCGAAGCAAGGAAGCGCTCCGGGCCCGGACCCAAATAAAAAACCGCCGGAGACCTGAAGTCCGTCCGGCGGTTTCTGGCGCGGGCGCCGTGCGCGCCCACGCTGTCTATCTAGTCAACGTGAGCGCAGGTGCAGAGCGTCAAACATGCAGATCGTAAAGCAGCGCAAAGTATACAAAGCCCTTCGTGGACTTCTGAGCCTGCTCGTAGAACACGCGGTCCAATACAAATTCTGTTACCGTATCCGCAGCGTTGCCTGATAGGCCTGCCCCGCCGCTCGAAACGATGATCGGCAGGTTATAATACTCAGGATACTTAGCTGTCTGTATTTCCTGGCGTACTCCGATTTGAACGTGCGCGGCCGGGGTGACGTCATACTGGAAACCCACAGACCAGCGTTGCAGCTTGGATTCGTATGCGGCGGTAGCGTTATCAATGGTCAAGAAGGGGCTTCCGCTGGTGGCGCCAAGAACCGTGCGCTTGTCAGACATGGTTCCGCCCCAGTTGCTGAATGCGGGGGATGCCATCATGTAGTCGCCCACGAGCCAGATCTGCGGAGCGATCAGGACCTGGAGGCCGGCGCCCACCGACAGGCTGCGTGACTGCGCCCGGAAGTCGCTGTCAGTGCTGATGCGGAGCGTGCCGGAACCCACCGTCAGCTCGTTGTAGTTGAACTCGGTGAATTGCTGGCGGAATCCAACTTTCGGGGTGATCAGGAATTTCTTGTCCATGAGAGCCAGTTCATACCCCGCTTCAAATTCCCAGTCCTCGGTCTTGTAGTTGTCTAACGTTACCGTGGAAAGAGAGGGAGATGGGCCGATTCCTGTATATGCGTAATTGGGCTGATAGCGGATGTAGTTAGCGGACAATGCGATGCGCCCGCCGGCCGCCGGAAGAAAATATGTGAAGCCCAAAGGATAAACGGTGTTGGTGTCTTTGCCCGTCCAAGGGACAAGGTCCAGCCGGTTCACACTTCCGCCGTTGGTCAGGTCATCCAGCAGAAAGCGCTGCTCCAATTCCGATGTCCTTTCACCCGGCCAGTATCCAATCTGCAGGCGGAGGTCTCCGGCCTGGAGCGCGGAGAATGCGCCCGTTATCAAAAGAAGACTAATCGTTACTCTGCGAAGCATATGCCCTCCTGAAATATTTGTGGGGATGATACGCGAAAGAGGCCGCGCACTGTCAACTAAAGCCCTCAGATCTTCACGCCTCCGGTGGCTTCAATCACAACGCCCGTAATCAGATCATTTTCAACAATAAAAGCGGCGGTTGACGCAATTTCCTGCGGCAGTCCCAGGCGGCCGATGGGGATCTTTTCCTTCCATATCTCAAGAGCTTTCTGGTTCATTGTGCGTAACACCATGTCCGTGGCGATGAAACCCGGCGCAATGCCGGCAACGCGGATCTTGTAACGGGCCAACTCCACCGCCCACAACTTGGTCATTGCTGCCACACCCGCTTTTGCCGCGGAATAGTTTGTCTGTCCGGGATTGCCGTGCATTGCCACAGAAGCGATTGGTATGATCACCCCGCCGGTGCGCTGTTCCGCCATGGCTGCCGCCGCTTCACGGCCGGAGAGAAACACCCCGGTGAGATTCACGTCGATCACGGCCTGCCATTGTTCCAAGCTCATCCGTGAACGAACGTTGCCCTCTGAGTCGGCCTTGATCAGAAAACCGTCACGCAGAATGCCTGCGTTGAGCACTGCGACGTCAATGTTCCCGAACTTCTGGCGGCCTTTTTCTATGAGAGCTGCCACGCTTTCTTCTTTGCGCACGTCCGCTGCGATTCCAATCACTTCGCCCTGCGACGCCAGTTCCGATGTGGTTTTTTGGAGCTCTTCTTCCCGAACATCCGACACGATGCAACGGGCGCCTTTGGCCAGGAACCCCTCAATGATGGCGCGGCCGAGACCACCTGCTGAACCTGTTACGAGTACTGTTTTACCTTTGATATCCACGAGGAACGTGTGGCTGACGAGTGCGCCCGAGGCCAATTCTTTTTCTCCGGGGAAGGGCTGCCATTTCCTCTTGCACCCGGATCGCCCTTCCCGGTTCCTAACCACGTGATGCGACGGGATCTCACTGTCCGGGCCCCTGCTGTTGGGGCGCTCTTGGGCTTGATTCTGGCCGGTGGCGTGACGCTTGCGCAGCCCAAGACGCCGGAAAAAGACACGCCCGATGACAAGACGATCAAGATCCCAGTGCAGGAAATGATCGACCGCGTTGACGTTGCCTTGAAGGTT
>JACPZR010000090.1 GCA_016195395.1 Spirochaetia bacterium | reverse complement strand
CAGCAGGCCTTCGTCGGCCTGGAGCGGAGGCAAGCCGGTCGGCAGCTTTGTATCCAGGGTGATATGATGCGCCTCTGCCAGCGCGCGCACCGAGTCGATGGACTGGTTGAGCAGGTCGGGAATATCACAGGCGCTAGGCGCAAGCTTCAATGCCCCGGCTTCTAATTTCTCGACATCCAGCAGGTTTTCCACCATGTCGAGCGTCTCTTTTGTGCCGCGCTGGGCACGCTCCAACGAGGGTCGTATTTTGTCGGATACGGCGTCCAGTTTGCCACTGGTGACCATACTGAGCGATACCCAGGTGACGCTCAGGGGGCTTTTGAGATCATGGACGATCAGATTGGTGAAATCGACGCGCCACTGTTTTTCGCGTTCCAATGCTGCGGCACGCTGGTTGAGGATTAGCTGGGCACGCCGGACGATCAGCAGCAGAATCACGAACACGAACAATCCGGCAAGAAAGCTAAACCCGAACATAGGCCAGCGTGTGGCTTCCGAACCACTGAGGCGTACTGTCGCTTCGCTCAACAGGGCCAGCATCGGGACACCGACAATCACACTGAGGGCCGTGAAATAACGGGTTGCCCGGAACTGGCGGATTTCCTCATAATCGGTGATCAACACGCCAATCGTGACGATAAACGAGGACAGCATCATCACATGGTACGTCCACCAGGACATGCGCCAGGTGGGCGCAAGATACTGGCTGAGCTGTGCCAGTGCCAACCAGGGGAATGACAACGCCAGCGCCATACCAATGGTGGTAAGGGCCAGGATGGTATTGAGAATGGTAGTGCGTTCGATAGCCGCCACCGCGTCAGGAGCCACGACGACAAAGCCCATATAGCTGATGTACAGGATAGCCAGGGCGAGCCAGAACGCCCGACGGTATCGAATGATCCGTTCCTGCCAGAGGGGGCTTAAATCGACGACAGCCAGGAAAAGAAAGAGCGAACCACTTAACAAACTCAGGCGAGCCGATAGCCCGATGCCATGACTACCAGGCCCGGAGAGCAGCAATCCGGGCGTTGCCGCACCGTGCAGGAAAAAAAGTCCAGACATCGCCGCGAAGGCCAGCGCCACGAAAATCGCCTGCACCCCGCGCGAGCCGATCCCGGCCAGGACAAACAGCGCGACCACGAACGCCACCAGACTGGTGAAGGATACGATGTAAAAATGAAATATTGAGCTTTGCCACAGCGGATCCCAGGTGGGGATAATGCGGAGCAGGACAAAGAAGAGAAACGGAATTACAAGTAGAGCGCCGATCAGCACTTGCTGGTTCGTTGTAGGTACTTTTATTGCATCGCTAACTTTTATTGACATCG
>JACPZR010000117.1 GCA_016195395.1 Spirochaetia bacterium | reverse complement strand
GGTTTACACGTCTTGCGGCTCTCATTCAGTTTGCGGGCGCCGTCTACATTGTGTCCGCGCCCGACCTTCAGACCCTGCGCGCCCGTTACGATCATTCGATCATTTTGGTACTGATCTCGATGGTATACATCGTCATGGCCCTAGTTCAAGCATGGCGCGCGGGAAACATTAAGGCAAAGTACATTGCAGCGGGCTTCTTGATCACCATCCTGCTCGCGCTGCACGATGTGGTCATTGTGGTCAGCGGAGTGCGTGACGCGATCTTTCTTTTCAACTACGCCCTTCCCTCGCTTCTATTCTGCATAGCTCTGGTCCTTGGACACGACTTTGTAAGCACTCACAACAAGATCGAAGAGTTGAACACCAATCTCGAGAAAAAGGTGGAACACAGAACGCGCGAACTGCGGCACACCCTCGACGAAGTGCGGGAACTTAAGAGCCAGCAGGACGGAGACTACTTCTTAACATCGATTCTGATCCAACCCTTGAGCGGAATCCACGTTTCGGCGAGTCCCGTCAGCATTGAGGCGATCGTAAGTCAGAAGAAACATTTTGAATTTCGGAAGTGGACGGCGGACATTGGCGGGGATATCTGCGCGGCACACTTCATCACTCTCCGGAATAAACGGTACATCGCTTTTATGAACGGTGATGCGATGGGAAAGTCCATGCAGGGCGCCGGCGGCGCTCTGGTGCTGGGTACGGTCTACAAAGCGGTGATCAGCAGAACGCAGAAATCCTCCGCGGCCCAGGGCAGGTTCCCGGAACAGTGGCTCAAAGAATGCTTCCTGGAACTGCAGGACGTCTTTGTATCGTTTGACGGCACAATGCTTGCATCCGCCGTGCTGGGACTCGTGGACGAAACTCGCGGACTTCTTTATTACATCAACGCGGAGCATCCGCGGACCGTCCTCTATCGTTCCGGAACCGCTGCGTTTATTGAGCAGGAGCAGGCCCTGCGGAAATTGGGAATCGCAGGGCTGGAAGGGCGCCTTTCCATAAGAACCCAAAAGCTTGAGGTGAATGACGTTATCCTGATTGGATCAGACGGAAGAGACGACCTGCTTATGGGCATCGACGAGGAAAAACGACGCATCATCAACGACGATGATTCGCTGTTTCTCAAGTGCGTGGAGGAAGGTCGCGGGGAGCTGGGACCCATCAAGAACGCGCTCCTCAAGCGGGGCGAGATCACGGACGATTTCTCACTGCTGCGCATTGGCTTTCAGGAAGATTCCGGAGCTGCAGATCAAGACCACAGTATCCATACTGCGCGCCAGCTTATGAGGAGCCGCATGGAGGCGCTGCTTCAGGCCAAAGATTTCAGCGCCGCATCGACACTCCTGATTGAGGCGGAACAATCGGGGGCGCTGGACGGACCCACGGCGTTCGCTTTCACGAAAGCCCTTGTGAAAGCGGAAGAGTACGCGCTGGCGGCACAAACCGCAGTGCGGTATTCAGAAGCGTTCCCGGAGAATACGGATTTACTGTTTCAGTGTGCCATGACCTTAAAAGTCGTCAACCAGTTGGGAGACGCGGCGGATTATGGGGAATGTCTTCTGCTGAGAGACCCCACGCACGTAAACAATCTGGCGAACCTGGCTGATATTTACCGCCGCTTGGGCAACGATAAACGGGCGCGCCAGATGATCACCAGGGCCAAGACGCTTGATCCCACAAACAAGAATGTGGCGACAATTGAGACCTTGATGGGTGCGGCGACGCCGGCTGTATAACGTCTTTGCTACATCGCTTCCATGCGCAGCTGACGTGACTCCCACTCAAGGAGCTGCTGTTTACGCGCCAGGCCCCCGCCGTAGCCCGTCAGACTCCCGTCCGCACCGATGACACGATGACACGGGACGATAATGGCAATGGGGTTCTGACCATTCGCGAGGCCCACTGCACGGGAGGCCTTTGGGCGACCAATTCGCCTCGCGAGTTCCCCGTACGAAATCGTGATGCCGAAGGGGATCTTGCTCAATTCCTCCCACACACGCTCTTGAAACACGGTGCCCTGAAACGCCATGGGCACATTGAACTGTGTACGCTTTCCTGAAAAGTACTCTTGGAGCTGTGTTCTCGCGAGAGTGATCGGCCCGAGTGACGGGTTCTCTTCCCAGTCACCGCCAATCTCTATGCCGTGCTTCTGCTGCGCCATCGAGACCCCGAGAATGTGCGTACGATTGGAAGCAATGAGCAGCTCTCCCACGGGACTTTCCATTGGTGCGTAGTATGTTGTTGTCATTGTTTTCCCTCCAGAGATTTCCACAAGTGCATGGTGGCATATGCCCGCCAAGGCCGCCAGCTATCCGCTTTGATCAGAATCTTGGCGGGGCTTCTTTCTTTCAAAGCCTTCATGATGCCCAGGTCCGTATGCGGAAAGGCATCCGGCCACGAAAGAGCGCGCATAGCAATGTACTGCGCCGTCCAACCGCCGATCCCGGGGACACTCTGAAGTCTCGCAATTTGGCTCTCCACGTCCGGCTGCGGCGTAAGACGCACATCGCCCCTCGCGGCGGCCCGCGCGAACGCCAGAATCGTCGCGGATCTTTTTGAAGTGATCCCCAAAGCGGAAACTTGTCCGGGGCGAGCCTCCGCAACGCGTTCTGCGGTAGGGCTCATGTGCGTAAGACCCGGGATCCCCGTTTCGATGCTTTCACCGAACTTGGCCGCGAACCGGCCCGCGAGTGTTGCAGCGGCTTTCACACTGATCTGCTGTCCCAGTATGGCGCGCACACCCACTTCAAATCCATCAAACGACCCGGGGACCCGCAGACCGGGATTACGCGCAGCTAGTGCGCCCAGATGGCGCGCAATCAACGTTGGTTCTGCATTCAGGTCGAAACAGTTC
>JACPZR010000104.1 GCA_016195395.1 Spirochaetia bacterium | reverse complement strand
TGGCAATGAGCTCCAAGCCCAGCAGTACATGTATGTTCCGCCGGGGTACGGGTCCGGCCAGAACGTGGAAGGCGCCGGCTGGGGTTTTGACACCGGCTACAAGAAAGTCGGAAACGACTACTACGTGAGAATTCGTCCGCAGCTGGAAATGCCCATTTTTGGTTTGATGCTCGGCATCCAGATCCCCCTCGATCTTCTTGCGATCAAAGGCGACAAAGACAGCGATAAAAAAGTCGGGTCCATCCGCGACGGCATGTACAACGATAAATCGGATTACATGCAGCTGATCAACTACGCCCGCCACGGAACACACCTGTATTATAATCCCGGTGATATCAACTGGTCGTTCTATGTGGGCAAAATGAGCGACGGCTACATTGGACACCACACGATCATTGACCGTTACGTTACCACCTATGACCCCACGGTCTACCGGGCGGGCGTGATGGGAGACATCAACAATGACTGGGGCGGCGTGGAGTTCTTCAAGAGCGATGTGCTTCGGTCTGAAGTCATCGGCACACGCGCCTATATCCGTCCATTTGGTGTTGTGGGCGGCCTCCATGATCTGGTGACCGGTACCGTTCCCACATCCAGCCAGGTGGCCACATCCATGGTTGAGATGCGCGACCCGCGTATGAACGGCGGTGTATTCTTTGAAGAGCCGGTTCCCGAGAAGGCGGGCGGCCGGATGGACCAGTATACGCACGAGAAGATGAAAGACGTGCAGGGGCGCGAAGGCATGAGCGCCAAGAATCGGAAGGTGGAATTCCGCGAGGTGACGGACCCGGTCACCGGGAAGACTCAAGTCCGCGCTTTCGACGTTCCGGATGAATCCGGCGGTGGCACTGACGCGAGCGGCAAGGGAACAAATCAGTCTTCAGATAAGAGCATCGGTCCGGACGGAAAACCCACGGGCCAAAACAAGCCGGGGCAGGGCGGCCAGGACGGGGCAGGCGGGCAGGGCCAGTCGGACTCAAAGGACAAGTCCAGTTCTCCTTCCAATCCTAAAGACAAGAAGTGGGGACCCTTCTTCCTGAATCGATGGTCCATTGGTTATACTCTTGTGAAGGATTATCATGCGCCTCTGACGCTCGAGACGGATGGATCGGGTGTGCTTGTTGTGGACCCGGACACTCTCCGTCCCCGCGCCGGCAAAGAAGACGTGCTCACCGTGTCCGGTGTCGACACTGAAATCCGCTTGGCACCCGTAGACTGGATTGAACTTACACCGTACGTCGACTTGAACCGGATGCAGGTGGCCACGGAGCCGCATTTGGATTCCAGCAAGGGGCTCCACGCCGGTATCGACATGGGTTTCCGACTCTCGAAACTTGTGAAGTTTAAGCTGCGGCCGGAATACCGGGAGATCTCTTCCAACTACATTCCCACATACTTTGACTCCGCGTATGCGGTAGAACGCACCATCTTCCAGCCGCCGGGAACTGCGTCTGGGAGCGCGGATAGCACAAACAGCACAACGAAATTAACGTATTTGAAATCGCTCGAGGCGGATGGTCCCAAGAAGAAGGGGTATTATGTCCAAGGGATGGTCGATATCCTGAATATCTTCGTAGTGGACACCTCGTACGAAGATTACGCGGGAGTGAACAACTCGAAGGTATTTACCGGAGTCTATGTTCCAAACATCTTTGGGTTCTTCCTGGACGGCTATTATACCAAGAAGAATTTCGATCAGTCTAAAGAAGCCTACATCTTCGACGATCGGTCGCTCGCGGCGGCAGAGGCTGGTTACACGTTCTTTGGCCTCTTCCGCGCCAAGGTGACATACCAGCGCACCTGGGTCTACAGCAGCGCCACCTCCAAGTACATCCCACAGGATGAGAAGCAGGTGGGATTTTCGTTCGCCAGTTCGTTTTAGCCGGTCCGCATGGGCGTCGGTGCGCTGCATCCCCACGCTGGCGGCGCGTGACTTCCGTGTCCCGAGCCGCCAGCCGCTCCGCACTGCTGCTTCGCTCGTGGGGTCGCAGCGCCCCTCGCCCAAACCGCGGTCCGCCTACAAGCCCCCGCAATGAGGTACGGACCAAGGTGCTAAGCTCACATGCCCGCTCTACCCAACGCAACGCTCGTTTACGGGACGGGTTTTTTGCGTCGTGGCTGAACCAGGCGCGGCGCGGGAGGGTGCCGCCTAACAGCGAGC
>JACPZR010000103.1 GCA_016195395.1 Spirochaetia bacterium | reverse complement strand
TGCCGCTCTTGGCGCTCATGATGGTGCTGCCGCTTCATGCAGGGTCCCTCTGGCAGGATTATAAGAAGCTTCGATTGGTCTGTTTTTGGAAGCGTGTGAACGGGCTGTCTGCGGCAAAGTCGCCGGTATTTCCAGCTGCGAATCGCAGAGATGTTTCGTACGAGTTTCAGGAGATCATGAAACACGCGGACATTTCGGCGCACATGTTCATAGATGTTTCCCCCGGCATCCAGCTGATGGCTGAGTCGCTTCTGCAGGAGGATCCCACGGACACCGCTCTGGTCACCACACGATTGGGGTTGACTGCCAGTGGTCAGGGCTTTGGCGACAATCACGATGTGAAAAGAAATGCGTCAGGCCTGAACTATGTGCCCTTGCCCGCGAATCGCGCCGGAAGCACGCCCGAGTATGTCAGTTACAGCTGTGGCGTGTATGAGCTGCCGCTTCCCGCGCAACCGCGTCTGTCCCCGGGACTGGAGGTCCGCATCCCGCCCATTCACTAGTCGGCATGTTGAGGCGCTTGGCAAACTCCCGGCGCGCTTGGCTTGCCCTGGGCGCAAGGGTTTGGTGTTCACCACCCTTTTTCAGAAATGAGCGCTTGAATGTGGCCTAGGTGATGGCGGCCGTGCCAAGCGTAGAGTGGAATCTGCTCGCCCACAGAGATGGTCCGATTGTACTCAGGATGCACGAACGTTCGTTCAAGCGCTGCATCGTCGAGAGTGCGCAAAAGTCGCACCCATCGCTTGTGAAGCGCATCTATCAGCGTTACCGATTCGTCAGCCGGCGATTCCGACGCATCCGCCAGTAAAGCCCACGCAGTTTCATTGTACGGTTTGATGACCGGATTGGGTTCTGTCAGCGCCAGCTTGATCCTCGCAAACGAATTCATATGGCTGTCCGCAATATGGTGGATGACCTGTGCCACAGTCCAAACGCCTGGAAGTGTTTTGGTTTGGAACTGATCCGGCGTCAGGCGTGATACAACGTGGTGGAGTTCCTCCGGCAACGTGGCGATTTGGTCAATGTAGTGAGCCACGTCCGTTGCCTTCAGGGAATCCGGTTTCTGGTACCTGCCCGCGGGGAACTTGGGGTCGACGCTCACGCGCGTGCTCCCGCTTTGTGCGCCAAGATTTGCTTTACTTCGTCCTGACAGAACCGCATGTTTTCCATCATTTTCGCTTCTACATGAAGGCGCATGTTTTCAAATTCAGCCTCCGTCATCTCCCTGGGCACAAAGATGGGCGCGCCCCATGATACAACCATCGTAGAAAACGGTTTGGGGATTCTATGCTTATCCCATGATTTTTCAAGCACCCACTGGCGTGTGGCTTCGTAGTGAAACGGGATGATGGGAGCCCCGGAGACCTGCGCGCACATGACCACACCGCCCTGTACTTTGAATGCGGGTCCGCGAGGGCCGTCCGGGACCAGCGCCGCCGGGGTTCCGTGTTTCATTTCCCGGAGGATTCCTTTGAGGGCCGCCCGGCCGCCCCGTGACGTAGAGCCTCGAAAGGTTTTGTTGCCGAACGCCTCTACCAATCGGGCTGTGAACTCGCCGTCGCGAGACGCGGAAACCATTGCCGCAAGGCCCACACCCTTGATGTTGTAGATTCCAAACAATACGCAGGCATGCCAGAGGCAGAAGATCCATGACTGGCTCTTTCTTGTGAACTGATCTCGATTTTCAAACCCATGAACCTTGATGCGAATCGTTGCCGCAAAGAGTTGAACCAGTATATAGATCAGTCGCGGGACCAGCCAGAACTCCAGCCGTTCTTTCCATGTCAGATTTGTGGCGCTGATGTTTTGTCGCGACATGATGCTTGCGGGCTGATGAGCCGGACGACGTTATTCTTTCTCCAGCGTTTCCGCCGGCTTCTTCCAAATCCCCGCCAGATCCTTCAAATAGGCGTTCATGAAAGGATCCAGGTCGCCGTCCATCACGCCTTCCACATCCGACGTCTCATATCCGGTCCGGAGATCCTTCACCATCTTATAAGGGTGAAACACATAGCTGCGGATCTGACTGCCCCACGCCACGTCCTTCTTCTCTCCGGAGCGGCTCTCGATGTCCTGTTTGATCCTGTCTTTTTCCATTTCATAGAGACGGGCCTTGAGCATCTTCATTGCGGTAGAGCGGTTCTTCATTTGTGAGCGTTCATTTTGGCACTGAACTACGATCCCGGTGGGGATGTGCGTTATGCGCACCGCTGAGTCTGTCTTGTTGACGTGCTGTCCCCCCGCGCCGCTCGATCGGTAGGTGTCCACCCGCAGATCTTTCTCATCGATTTGGACGTCGACGTCATCGTCGATTTCCGGCGTTATGTGAACCGCCGCAAAGGAAGTGTGGCGTCTCTTGTTGGAGTCAAACGGAGAAATGCGGACAAGACGGTGCACCCCGTTTTCCGATTTCAGTTTTCCAAAGGCATTTTCCCCGTGCACAATCATGGTGGCGCTTTTGATGCCCGCTTCTTCACCGGGCTGGAGGTCGATCAGGTCTGTCCGGTAGCCGCTCTTGTCAAACCACCTCGTGTACATCCGCAGAAGCATATCTGCCCAGTCCTGACTCTCCGTGCCGCCGGCGCCGGACGCAATGTTGACAATGGCGTTTCTGTTGTCGTCCTCACCCATGAGGGCCTCAGCCATCAGGAGCTCTTCAAACTTCTCGTGCAGGCGGTTGTAATCTTCTTCGAGCGATTCAACCGCTGCTTTCTGGTCTTTGGTTTCTTCAAATGTAAGTTCAACAAGGTCCGGAAAGTCTTTGAGTTCGTTTCTGAGCGCGCGCCAGGGGAAGACGCGCTTTTCAATGTCCGATTTTCTGACAGAGAGTTCCTTGGCTTTGTCCGGGTCATCCCAGAAGCCGGGGCGCGCCATCGTGGCCTCCAGATCCGCCACCTCGTCCAGAGACGCGGCAACGCGCCGCTGCTCCCAGCGCTCGTCAAATTGCTGCGTTTCCTCGCGGACCGCGCGCAGGAGGTCTTCTTTGTTTCTAAAAAACGCCATGCCCTTTTTCCAATGTCCATGATATTCCAACGGGGCGGCGGTTTCAAGCAGAGAATCCGCGGGTGTCAGGGCGGCTTGGGTACGTAGAAGGAGGTGTTTAACCGCACGCTCTGCAGCAGGGAATCGGCAGCAGGCTTTTGGTCGTTCCGACAAGCGATGTAGAACAAGAAAATCAGGTCGCCTTTGCGCACAAGGCGCACCCTGCGCGTGATTTCATTTCCGCCCGTATTGCCGGCGCACGATGCCTCCGTGTCGAACTCCTCTCCGGGAGGAATGGTCATTTTCCCGCAGTTGATGCGGTCTGCCAGGTCAATGATCTTGCCGGGCCTGCGGATTTGAAAAGCGCTCAACTGTGCCACAAAGGCGTCTCCGCTGACGGGCGTGATTTCGCAGACGTTGAACACGCCCCGAGGTGAGATTCTAACTTTGACCGGAATGGGTGACGTCCAGGTGAACGGACATTTGTAGAAGGAAAAAAGTCGGTCCGCTTGGATGACCTGTTCCGCGTCACGCGAATCGCCCGCAGCGACCCCGCTCCAGAGGGAGAGCAACGCCAACACCGTCGCGCGCGCGGCGGTCTTCAAAAAAGAATCTGCTCCAGACGCAGCGGCAGCGCTTCCGTGAAGTCGTAGACTAACAGAGCGTTTTGATCCGTGATTTCTTTTGCAAACTCGGCGGCCGCGCGCGCCGTGAACTTGCTCCGCAGAAGGAGGCCCGTGAAGCGACCAGACACCTCGTAGGCCTGCCCGGCGATCAATCCGCGGGCTTTGTCCGCGCCGCGGTCGTCAAAGCGGTCTTCGCGGAAGCGGAAGAGAATTTCTTTCCCCTCCAGATCGTAGAATGACAAGAAGTCGCCCCGTTCACCGCCGTAACGCAGCCGAATTTTCTCCGGCGGAGGCTCACCGGAAGAGATCTTCTTTTTGATTTCGCCCACGCGCGGGTCCGACTCGCGGATGTCCCCTTCATACGGAGACGCCGCCTCCTGCAGGAGGGCCGTGCGTCCGGCGGGGCGCGCCACCGGCAGTCCGCTCGGGGTGAACCCTGTGACACGGAGCTCCAGACGGTAAAATCTGTTGACGACCATGTCCCCGGAGACACCGCCCACGACCACATAACGTCTGCCACTTTCGTCGCGAAAGAAGAGGCAGGCCTCGATGGCCGTTCCCGTGTCGCAGACGGCTCTGCTGAGATATTGGAGCTCCTGTTTGATCACGCGCCCATTTTGTGCCAAGCCGCGGAGACCCGGGAGGTCGATGGTTTCTGGCAAAAGGCTTGCAGTCGCTGAGCAAAGAGCGAGCACCACAGCGACCGTGATGACAGAACTATTTTTCTTTTTCGTCCGCATCTTCTTCTTCACCCGACTTTGCGGGATCCACGCGACCTTCCAGTCTGTCGAGGGCCTGCTTTGCTGCTTTCTTTACTTTGCGGCTCTCGTCGAACTTTGATTTGAATTCCAAAAGTTCCCTGGCGGATGCCAGACGCAGTTCGCCGATCTGCTTGATGGCGCGGAAACGGACATTCGCATCGTCGTCTTTTGCCGCTGCGAGAATTTCCGGCTCGACGCTTTTGTCACCCAGACGAATGAGCGCGCTCAGAACATGAAATCGCAGGCGGCTGACGCGGGCTTTTTCCTTGGGGTTCTTGATTGACCGCATCTTCTCCATAACGTCACGCAGCGCCTTCACGGCCTCATGTCCGCCCAGTCGGGACAGTGCCGTTGCCGCGTGCGCGCGCAGGTTGGGATCTTCATCTTCATTCTTGAGTGTTGAAAACAGAGAGTCCGATGCCTCCGCAATTCCAGCCGCGCCAAAGTACGTCATGATGGCCCCGCGTGTGTCAATATCAGTCTTGGGATCTGCCGACTTGTCTTTGAGGAACTTGATGTCCATCTTGTAGTTCAGATCACCGAGCACGCGCAGCGTCGCAAGCACCAGCGGATTCATACCCTTGAATTCCTGCTTTTCCAACATGTCCGCCATCGGCTTGCAACCCTTGGTGGACTCAATGCGACCGAGCGCGGAAACAGATGCAAGGAGGATGTCGCGCTTCTCGTCGCTCAGAGAAAAGATCAGAGCCTCTTCACCGGACCGTACTTTCAACTCGCCGAGAGTGATGATGGCAGCCTCGCGGACCGTCGCGTCCATGTCGTTTTTCACAATGTTGATTAAGAGCGGATGCAGTGTCTCCTGCTCGGCGGTCTTTAGCGTGTGAATTTTTCGGATGGCATTCTTTCTGTCAGCCGAGTTGGAATAGAGCATCTTCTCGCGGATGCCTTCGAGCGTAGCCGGCTTGTCATCGGTCTTGCTGTCCTGCTTCTGGCCGCGCTTGGTCTTGGGATCATCGGCGCTCGCGGTGTGTTGAACGGGCGTGCGTCGCCCCGGCTGGACACGGGTTTGGGCGCTTCCTGATACAAAGGGGAGGCTGGAGGATAGTATTAAGGAAAGAAGTGCAAAAGCCGCTGCCGACTTGTTAGTTCTGTTCCATCTTGGCTCGAAGGGATTCATTCTCCCTTTCAAGGTCGGAGACTTTTTTTTCAAGGTTAATAAGCAATCTTTGGTTCTCCAGGTTCTGGCGGAACTTATTGATCATATCTTCAATGTCGCTCCGGAGGTTCTGCATGTTCCAAGGCTTCTCAATGTAACGATTCAGGCCCCCAAAGTTGATGGCATGAATGGCGCTGTCCAGCCCCGCTTGGCCTGTTAGGAGCACCTTGATGGCATCTGGGAGGCGCTTGTGGATTTCCTCAAGGAAACGGTCCCCTTTCATTCCGGGCATAACTTGCCGGAGCTGCTCCCGGAGCGTCTCCAAAACGGAAACCTCGTCATCCACGCAGATAAAATAGCCCTTTTCCATGACCACTTCCCTTTTGTGCGAATGTCTCACGCAATCGAAGGTGAGGCAAGCCAAAAAGACAAAAACGTGCGCTGAAAACTAGTCCCTTAGGCCAATCACCCGGGAACACAGTCAATTCTTCTTGCCAGACCTGTCCGTGGAGCTCATCACCTGTCATGCCATCCACTCCGCGATTCCCCTTTTCCGTCCGCGATCTTTACACAGCGGGTGGTATTCTGAAACAGATCGTCTCAACACTTGCGCGGGCGGCGCTCACCAAGATGCGTCCGCTTCTGGAGTGGTCGTACAGGAAATTTGCGGAATTTGCAGAGTGGGCTGATCCGTTCATCGTCCGGTTCTGGGAACGCACCACTGAACCGCGCTCGCGCGCGCTTGTTTTTCTGGGTCAGGCCCGCCGTTTCTTAAACGCCGTCCTCCACGTTGTCTCGAGAATTCTTGGCTTTCCGTTTGCGTTATGTGCAGGGTTGATCCAGGGAATTTTACGGGCGCTGGTGGGAGACGTTCGCGTGGAATTTGGAACGGGTGGTCTGGTTGGCGCTTTCCGCGGGGCGCGCGCGTCTCTCGGGAACCAGGC
>JACPZR010000102.1 GCA_016195395.1 Spirochaetia bacterium | reverse complement strand
GAAGTACCTCACCGAGCGGGGGGTCCATTCCGAGACCATCGATCTTTTTGCTCTGGGTTTCGCGCCGGCTGGCGGTGACCATACGTATCGCGCCTTGCGCGCCAGCGGCTTCTCTGACGAGGACATCTTCCAAGCCGGGCTGACCATCAAACGCGACCGGGGAGTAGGATACTTTGATCGTTTCCGGGGCCGACTGATGTTTCCCATCCGCGACGTTTCCGGCAATGTGGTGGCCTTTGGCGGGAGGAGCCTTCCCGGAAAGGACAAAGAAGCCAAATACTTAAACTCCGCCGAGTCGTCTATCTTCAGGAAGGGGTCGGTGCTGTTCGGCCTCTATGAGGGCATCGCACACGTTCGCAAGGAAAGGGAAGTCATCATAGTGGAAGGATACTTGGACGTCATCGGAATGTCCCAGGCGGGGGTTAAGACCGCCGTGGCTCCGCTCGGCACGGCGCTTACCGCATCGCACGTCCGTCTCCTTGTGCGTTATGTCTCCGACCTGCGCGCCGTTTTTGACGGGGATAGAGCGGGACGCTCCGCCGCCCTGAAGTTTGCCCGTCTGGTGGTCGATTATGAAGGAGTCCGGGGTAATGTTGTGCTCCTCCCCACGGGTCAGGACCCCTTTGACGTTTCCGTGAACTTTCCGGAGTCACGCATTCGCGAGGTTTTGGCCTGTTCCATTTCGGCCGGGCAGTATTTATTGATGGAAACGCTTTACCCGGAAATCACGCAGGCACGGATCCTCAAGCACTCAACGCGGGATCCCTATGAGTTCGCCTCTGAAATGGCCCGCTTTTATGCCGACCCGGCAGCCGACCTGCCCACAGGGGTAGACCACAAACGGAGCGCCCGCGCCCGTCTCTTTGAACTGGTGAGAAGCCTGAAGCAGAGCTCAGAGCGTGAGCTCTTTGTGCGTGAGGGCGCGCGCCTTCTCCGCTTGGACCCCGACAATCTGATGCGGGAGTTTGAGGCAGGGGCGCAATCTGACAGCGGAAGCGACTTCCCGGCTAACCGTGGAGCTGTCCCTGTCCGATCCGGCCCCAGCGGCGGAGTGATCCGCCCTTCCGGCGCGATGAGATCCGCGAGGCCGGAAGACCCGCTGGTCAAAAGCGAGCGTGAGCTCATTGCCGATTTTTTTGTGGCGCCAACCGCTGTGGCTTCCTGTCGCGGGGCTATGGCAGACTTTGAATTTTTAGACTCTCACTCCGAGATCGCATGGAGGTATTTGGAGACCAAGTACCTCACCGGCGATATCTGGACTCCGGATTCCATCCCCACGTTTGAACTGCCGCCGGAAACACTGTCCGTCTTTACCGGGCTCGTGATTCACCGCGCGGAAAATGCGGACGATGACTCCCGTGAGTCGCTTCTTGAAATCGTCACTGCTCAAACCCGCGCCGCCCTTGGTGAGATAATCATTCTCGAAAATCACCTTTACCTTCGCCCTCCGTTTATGGGCCTCGTCACAAACGG
>JACPZR010000069.1 GCA_016195395.1 Spirochaetia bacterium | reverse complement strand
GCCCCTGACGTCAACCGGCCGCCGGGGAATTCTATCTACGAATCGTTCCAGATGTCTTCATCTGACTTGTGCGCGTCCAGACGACGGCCCCAGTGCGGATAACGCTCACGAAGCAGATTCACAACTTTCTCAACGTGAGTGGATGTGAAGCCGCGGCTCATCAGGTACTGACGGATCCGCCGGTTGGAATCCTCGTGTTTCATCAAGGCAGGCAGTCGTTCCGTGGCAACATGAAAGGCGTTTTCCAAGATCTCTGCGTCATCCGTTACGCGGGAAGCCTCGTCCACAATGTCGCGCGCGATCCGCAGTCGGCTCAGTTCCGATCTCACATGCATGGGACCATAGCCGCTCGAGTAGCGGTATGCGGCGCGGTTCTTCGCAAAACGCCTGTCGTCCAAGAGGCCCAGTTCCTGGAGTTTCTTGATCACGTCGTCCTGAACCCCTGAGTCCGTAACACCCTTCCGGTGAAGATACAGCTTGATTTCGCTCGCGCACCGCTCCCGGGACGACACGTACTTCTTGATGGACGGAATTTCCTCAAAGACCTGGTCGGCAGTCATCGCGTCCTCGCGAAGTGTAGGTTGATCATGGCGTCTGATGAGTGTTCAGGACGGGGTTCATACTCCCCCTCGTGGTAGACAAGAGAAAGCCCCGCGTCATCCGCCATGGCGCGCATTTCCGATACCGAGTAATAACGTTGGAGATGCAATTCCGTCCACTGCCCTTTGGGGGTTGTAAATGTCAGCTCAGACGTGAGAATCTTCCGGCGCCTGTCATAGTCGTTTGTCCAAACAAGGTCGCCCGATTCCGTGCGTTTGTGGATGGTCTGCCCGTGAAAGTTATCCACGATGTTCGCGAGGCTGACGGTATCCGTGGAATATAGGCCTCCGGGGACCAGGATGCGGCCCACCTCTTGGAAGTGGCGGTGAAGATCCTGCGGGTCCGTCAGGTAGTTCAGGCAGTCGTGCGTGGAAACCAGCCAGCGTTGACTGGCCGCTTTGAAGGGCATGGGCCCCTGCAAAAGCCCCTGCTTGATCTTGGCGCCTGGAACCAGCTCTTTGGCCTTCTTGAGCATGGCCCGGGATCGGTCAAGGCCCGTGACCTGCGGCACCCGGCGGGCCAGGAAGTAGAGGATCTTTCCGGTCCCGCAGGCAAGATCCACCACAGAGGTGGGTGCCGACTGAAAGTACTCTTTGGCGCGGGCGTAGAGGTAGCCGGCCCATCGGGCATAGGGGACGTGCCGCATGACAGCGTCATACATGATCGCGAAGGCCTGGTATGGCTCCGCGTTTTCCGCTCTTTCCCCGCTTCCGGGGCCGCCAGGGCGTTTTTTACTTGCCAGGATTACCTTTCCCCCCAAATCTGAAAGTTTAATGCGACATAATATGCCGGCAGGGGACATTGCAGTCCCATCTCTTAAACCACAGCGCGCACAGGTATTGCCATGTTAATGCTGCTTTTTGCAATCAGTTTTCTGGGCTCCGTTGCCTTCACGCTCTTTTTGCGCAGGTGAATTGGCATCGCAGAAGATCGACGAGCTTTCCCTCTCACGCATCCAGTCCATCAAAGACGCGTCGCTTGAGTTTGAGATGCTCGTCCGCCAAGGCCGACAAGCCGAACAGGACCTCCGGAGCGACCTCATCGCCTACCAGGAACGCATACGAGCCCTCCGCGAAGACCGGCAGGTCATTGAAAACATTTCCGGGGAACTCTCCGGCATCGCAAAGACAGCGCAGAACGTCAGCTTGGAAGTGGAGCGTCTGGACCAAGGCCTGGTGCGACTGGGGATTGCCGGCCGCGAGATCACCGAGATTCAAAAGAGCGTGCAGAACCTTCACGGCGTTATCCAACAAAAGGGCGCCGACGCAGACGCCAAGCTGGGCCTTGTGGTTTCCAAAC
>JACPZR010000040.1 GCA_016195395.1 Spirochaetia bacterium | reverse complement strand
CTATACGTGCTCCATGCACCCGCAGATTCACAAGGATGAGCCGGGACAGTGCCCTATCTGCCACATGGATTTAGTTCCAGTGTTCAAAGAGAAACCTGCTGCCGTGGACGACGCAAAGCCCGGAACATTTGAAATCTCAAACGAGCGCCAGCAGTTGATCGGCGTGAAGACGGTGAAGCTTCAGAGGCGTCACGTAGTCTCTGTAATCCGCACTACGGGGAAGGCGGCCTTTGATCCGGACCTGGCCGTGGCCGTGCGTGAATTCGTTGAGATCGGTAGAAAGGATCCAGAGCTCCGGAGCGCGGGGATCACGCGGCTCAAAATTCTGGGTATGGGCAATGAAGAGATCTCCCGTCTGGAGAAAGGCGGCGAAAGTTATGCCAACCTGTATCTTCCCGAAGCCGGAGGAACGGTGTGGGTCTACGCGACTGTCTATCAGAGCGAGGTCAGATCCATTGCCCCGATCGTGGACGCCAAGAGTCGCAGTGTGCGCGTCCGCATTGAGGTGCCGCAGGCGGGGAGCGTTCTCCGTCCAGAAAGCTATGTTGACGTTAGTATCCGCGTGGATCACGGCACTGGCATTGTGGTTCCAGCGTCAGCCGTCGTGGACACGGGAGTGCGACAGGTGGTCTACGTTGCCGAGGGCAATCATTTCCAAGCGCGGACCGTACGGCTGGGCGTGGAGACGGAGGACGGGTTTCTGGTAACCGACGGCGTGAAAGAAGGGGAAACCGTAGTCAGCGCCGCCACATTTATGATCGATTCCGAAAGCCAGCTCCGCGCCTCGATGGCCGGACAGGAGCACCAACATGGACAGTAGCAGGCAGAGCAACAGCGCATCGATGGGACCGCAGTCCGGATATAATGGAGGATCAGGTAACGTATCCGGTCATAACGTCGCTTTTGGGCGCTCCTAAGGTCAAGTCCATCCGCGGCTTCTCTGACTTTGGGTATTCCTATGTGTACGTGATTTTCGAAGACGGGACGGATATTTATTGGGCGCGGAGCCGGGTCTTGGAGTATCTCTCGAAAATCACCGCAAGACTGCCCGATGGCGTGAAGACCGAGCTGGGCCCTGATGCAACCGGCCTTGGCTGGGTCTACCAGTATGCGCTGGTGGATGACACAGGCCAGACCGACCTCGTGGACCTGCGTTCCTTTCAGGATTGGAGCCTGCGTTTTGCGCTCCAGAGTACGGAGGGTGTTGCTGAAGTTGCGCCGGTGGGCGGATTTGTACGACAGTATCAAGTCAACCTCAATCCCAATGCTCTGGTGGCACACAATATTCCGCTTCTTACGGTGGTGGAAGCTGTGCGCCGGGGGAACAGCGAGGTGGGCGGCCGTTTGGTTGAGTTTTCCGGGCGCGAATACATGATACGCGGCCGTGGCTACGTGCAATCCGTGCACGATTTGGAAAATATCGTAGTCAGCATCAACGAGGAAACGGGCGCCCCCGTGCTTGTCAGCCACCTGGGGCGTGTGCAGCTGGGGCCTGAAATCCGTCGAGGGGTGGCTGACTACAACGGAATAGGAGACACAGTCAGCGGTATCGTCGTAATGCGTTATGCGGAGAACGCGCTCCGTGTCATTGAGCGTGTGAAGGAGAAGCTCAAAACCGCAGCCGCCTCCTTTCCACCCGGCGTCAAGATGGTTCCGGTATACGACCGCTCCGAGCTCATTTTGTCTTCGATAGCTACGTTGAAAAATACGCTGATAGAGGAAATGGTGATCGTATCGCTTGTGATCATGCTGTTTCTGTGGCACTTTCCATCTGCCACCACAGCCATCATCACCATTCCTATTTCTGTGATCCTTGCGTTCATTCCGCTGTACTTGATGGGAGTGACGTCCAATATCATGTCGCTTGCGGGGATTGCCATTTCGATCGGTGTCCTTGTGGACGGAGCCATCGTCGAGGTGGAGAATATCTACCAGCGGATACAAAGCTGGCTGGACGGTCCCCGGACGGAAGACATTGCTGATGTGCGGCTCCGCGCGCTGAAGGAAGTGGGTCCGTCAGTATTCTTCTCCCTTCTGGTGATTGCCGTGGCATTCATGCCGATCTTCACGTTGGTTGAGCAGGAGGGCCGTCTCTTTAAGCCTCTGGCGTATTCCAAGAATCTTGCGCTGGGGATTGCCGCAATTCTCGCCGTTACGCTGGACCCCGCGGTGCGCATGCTCTTTTCGCGCATCGATCCGTACACGTTTAAACCGCAGTGGCTGGCGCGACTCTGCACGCACCTCCTTGTGGGGCGTTACTACAGGGAAGAAGAACATCCGATCAGCCGCGTTATCTTCAAGGTGTATGAACCGGTCTGCCGCTATGTGCTCTTGAACCGTCGGAAAGCTCTGGGTGTTGCGCTTCTTTTGATGGCCGGCACGGCGCCCGTCTACATGCGTTTGGGGAGCGAGTTCATGCCGCCCCTCAATGAAGGCGCGATCCTTTTCATGCCGACAACGCTTCCCGGAATCTCCGTTTCTGAGGCGCAGCGTGTGCTCCAAGTGCAGGACCGGATTCTGCTCACGTTTCCGGAGGTGCAGAGGGTTTTGGGAAAAGCGGGTCGTGCCGACACCTCGACGGATCCCGCGCCCTTCAACATGTTTGAGACCGTCGTCGAGCTCAAGCCGGAACATCAGTGGCGGGAAAAGAAACGGTGGTACTCATCTCTGCCCGAGTTTGCGAAGGGCCCATTTCGCAGGATGTGGCCCGATCGGATTTCATACAAGGAACTGATTGCGGAGATGGATGAAAAGATGCGGCTTCCAGGGTGGACGAACGCCTATACGCAGCCCATTCGGAACAGGATCGACATGCTTTCCACCGGGATTCGCACGCCGGTGGGGATCAAAGTGTTTGGGTCCGACCTCGCAAAGATCGAGCACATTGGACAGTCGATTGAGGCGGCTCTTCAGAACATCCCGGGCACGCGCAGCGTCTACGCCGAACGAGTGACCGGAGGCTACTTTTTGGATTTTGATCTGCGCCGTGATCAGCTGGCTAAGTATGGTTTGTCCGTGGAAGACGCGCAGATGATCGTGTCATCGGCAATAGGCGGGGAGAACGTCAGCACGACTGTGCAGGGGAGAGAGCCTTGGCCGGTTACGTGTTTGTGGATATGGCGGACAGGGACATCGGCGGGTACGTCAAAGACGCAAAGGCCGCGGTGGAAAGCGCCGTCAAACTTCCGGAAGGCTATCGTCTGGAGTGGAGCGGCCAGTACGAAAACATGCAGCGCGTGACGGAGAGAATGAAGATCGTTCTGCCCCTCACGTTGTTTGTCATTTTCGTGCTGCTGTACATGAATACCAAGTCGGCGGTGAAGACGGGAATGGTGTTGCTCGCCGTCCCCTTTTCGCTCATTGGTGCTGTATGGTTCATCTACGCGTTGGGCTACAATGTGTCGATTGCCGTGTGGGTGGGGATGATTGCCCTGATGGGTTTGGACGCGGAGACAGGAACGTTCATGCTGCTCTTTTTGGACCTGTCGTATCATGAATATGAGCGGTCTGGAAGGCTCCGCAACAGAAACGAACTGGTGGAAGCGGTGGTCCACGGAGCCGTCAAGCGGGTACGACCCAAGATGATGACAGTGGCTGCAGCCATGATCGGGCTTTTACCGATCATGTGGTCGAATGAAACAGGATCGGATTTGATGAAGCGGATTGCGGCGCCGATGATCGGCGGACTGTCCACGTCGTTTATCCTGGAACTCCTCATTTATCCTGTATTGTTTGAGATGTGGAAAGCGCGCGAGTTGGCTCCTAAATGGGCCCTTGGGGCGGATCCGGCGGTTGGCGCACGCGCCGGCTATGAAGAACTGCCGGCGGAAGAGCCGTCGCTCGTGGTCAGAACCGGGAAGAAAAGGAAGCGGAAATAGTGCGGGTGAATAAAAGTGCTGACGCGCGCGACCGGGCGGCGCGGATTGTGGCGGAGGAAATGTTATGAAAGTGTGCTACGTAGTTTTGTACGTGAAGGATGAAAAAGCCAGCTTGGATTTCTGGAAAAACAAGATCGGACTCGTTGTCAAGAGCAGCAAGGAAGCGATGGGTTTTCAGATCAACCAAGTGGGTTTCGCGGATCAAGATTTTGCCTTTGAGCTTGTGCCTTTGAAACTCATGGAAGAAAACAAAGACGGCCTGAACCTGGGCACGCCGTCGATCTGCTTCAGCACTCCTGATCTGGCAAAACTACGCCAGCAGTTGGTTGAGCGGAAAGTCAACGCTACGGAAATTGCGAACCACTTTGGAATGAATAGCTTTGCGTTTCAAGACAACGACGGCAATTGGTTTGCAGTGACGTAACAGGTGACGCCGCGGGCGGACGACTCCCTTGCTTGGGAAAGAACCACAGATCAAACTCTACGAACGCGCCGGCCTTCTTCACCACTGGTGAAAACGGGCCGGTGTGCTCTACGGGGCGCCGCTAAACCCCTTACTGAAGAAAGCAGCTCATGCGGTCAACGGGCTCTTTCATGTAGACGTTAAATATGCCAAGAACGGTTTCCGTTTCGATCTTTGCGGCCGGCGGGAATTCCGCGCGCGGTTTCCATTGTTTCTTCTCATAGTCCATGTCGTAGCAGAGAAAAGCGACAGCCCCGGCTTTGGCCTCCAGCGTAATGGAGAGAACGGACTCCGATCGGAACTCGCGATTGGCCAGTTGAAGGTCCAGAACGTGCTTGCCCGGAAGTACATTGAAGATCTTATTCCGAGCTGATGCCATCTGCACATTCCTCGCGTTCGTGTTTTGTCCGGTGTTTCTGTTATCAAACTGGATAGGGTTTGGCGGGCGCACCGAGTCGACCGCCAAGACGGAAAGTCCCGGGGAGATGACCACCCTGACGACCTTGGAGCCATCATCCTCCCCTTGGGAGAAATGTGTGCGGGCGGCACTCGCGCACGAAAGGAGCAGAAAGGGCAAGAAGAGGTATATAGTTGCTTGATATCGCATGCGCTCGACGTAAGAAAGCAGGGGTCCTTTGTCAATGAAAAGACAAGCAACGGCGGACGCCGACGTTTCGCGAACCATCGTAGAGCTTAGGTAATATAGGCGTTCGTCACGTACTGCTGCACCATGCGGTGCGTGTTGAAGAAAGAGGCGTTGAATGCAACAGACTGTTTCATCACCGCCGCCCATGCGCCGGGATGCCGGTAGTAGATTTCTAGAATTCCTTCCAGCTTGTTGTAGAGATCTTCTGCGTCTTTTGTATCAACGTCATCTGCCGCGTCAGTGGCATGATGCATGGGACCAATGGGCCAGCCGGTGATGCCTGAAATACATCCTTCAATCCACCAGCCGTCCAAGATGCTCACGCTGGGCACACCGTTGTGGGCTGCTTTCATGCCCGATGTGCCGGAGGCCTCAAGTGGTCGCTGAGGCGTGTTCAGCCAGACGTCTACTCCACCCACGATGAGGCGCGCCAATTCCATTTCGTAGTTTTCCATAAAGACGATGTTGAGACCCTTGGGCGCTTGTGCAGCTGCGCGGATGATACGCTGGATCAGGTCCTTTCCTCCTTCATCCCTGGGATGAGCTTTGCCCGCAAAGATCAGCAGATCGAACAGGTTTCTCATGGCATCCGCCGTCCACGTGTATGAGTGCACGCCGTTCGTTATGTGCTGAATTTCGTATCCGGGGAACATGCCCCTCGACACTTCTTTGTGCTTTCTGGCAACCCCGTTGACATAACCGCTCAGGTTGAGAGCCAGGAGTGTCATATTCAAGTTGTCGTCGCCCGCAAGGCCGCACAGAGTCTCGTCAGAAATTGCAGTCTTCAGAAGCGACCGAACCATGCCATAGTCGAACTTGTCATGGCCGGCGGGCACGGGCGTGTGCGTGGTGAATACGCAGAGCTTTCGCACGGCCTGAATTGCCGCATCCAGCGTGGTCCGGCGCTCGACGTGATGTTCCAGGAGCTCGAGGCCGAGAAGGGCTGAGTGGCCCTCGTTCATGTGATAACGTTCAATCCCCTCAAACCCCAGCGCCTTGAGCATCCGGACGCCGCCGATCCCGAGAAGGATTTCCTGTGCCAATCGATAACGTTCATCCCCGCCGTAAAGGGAGCTGGTAAGGCCTCTGTCTTCCGGGGTGTTC
>JACPZR010000068.1 GCA_016195395.1 Spirochaetia bacterium | reverse complement strand
TCGTACTCTTTGGATAACGTTGAAAACGGAAAATGTCGGACCGTGCTTAAAAGCGCGTTTCTGTAGCCGTGATATGAGAATTGTTCCGCATAGAGGCGCACCATTTCTTCTGTGGCGATCCCCTGTGCCCGTTCCGTCTCAAATTCCTTGATCATCGACGACTTCCCGATCACCGCAAAGAGCCATTCTCCCAGTACCGGCACTCGCAACAGACGCGTGGAGCCGGACGCCGGCGGCATGTAACCCACTGGCGCCACGAGCATCAGTTTCTTCACGCGGTCCGGGTGGCGCGCTGCAAAGACAGCGGCGATTCCGCCTCCCAGTGAATATCCCAGAACGGAAACCGGCTCTTTGACGTTCTGTGCGTTCAAGATCTCCAATAATTCTCTGTCATAAAAATTCTCATCATACACTGCGTCAGGGCGGTCTGAATACCCCCGACCAAAGTGATCGTAGGTCAGAACTCGAAAGCCCGCTTTGACCATGGCAGGGACGTTGCGTTGAAAGACAAAGCTCGGCGTAGAGAATCCGTGTATCAACACGACGACCGGCCCGTCGCTTGGTCCATGCCAGTCGTAGCGGACGGTTCCTGAGGAGAGGCGCACATAGCTGCCGGGTAGCGATGCGCGCGTTTCGTCTGTGAGCACTGTCTCATGGCGGGTGGCCGCGATGAATGTGGCCGCCAGCGAAATGAAAAGCAGGATTGGAATTGATAGGAGCGTGAGTCGGAGTCTTCTCATAGGTGTTTACGCAGCGCCTTCTTGTCGAACTTGCCCACGCTCGTCTTGGGAATCGCGTCCACTACGCGGATGTCAGCGGACTTGGGCACCTGCCAATGTGCGAATTTTTCAGAAAGCAGGTCCCGGACGATCTTGGAGTCAAAGGATGCTTTGTGATCCGGGAATGGGACCACAAAAACCACCGGTGCTTCACCGCGGACGTCATCCGGACGGCCCACCACCGCCGCCTCGAGAACGGACTCCAGTGACATCACCATGTTTTCCATTTCCACGCTCGAGATCCACTCTCCGCGCGTTTTGATCAGATCCTTTTTGCGGTCGGAAATTTCCATGTAGCCGTACTGATCGATCGTGGCCATGTCGCCCGTGCCGAACCATCCGTCCTGGGTGAACGGGGCGCTCGCCTCTTTGGATTCGGGGCGGTAGTATTGAGAGGCGATCCAAGGCCCGCGGACATGCAGCTCTCCCACGCTCTCTCCGTCCCACGGCTGTTCCGCGCCGGACTCATCGATCAGCTTGAGTTCCACGAGAGGGACGCCCGCCCCTTGTTTGGCGCGCTGCCTGAGCTGGTTTTCAGGACTCCAGTCGTCCATGCTCTTCTTGAGAACACCGGCCGTCCCCAGGGGCGATGTTTCTGTCATGCCCCACGCATGAAGAATCTTCACGCCGAAATCCTTCTGGTACGCCTCAATCATTGAGAGAGGAGCGGCTGATCCGCCCACAACCATCGCACGGAGCGAGGACACATCATGCTTCTCTTTTTTCAAATGCTGGTAGAGCACGTTCCAGATCGTGGGCACACCCGCGGCGAGGGTTACTTTGTACTTCTCAATCATTTCCGCGAGCGGTTTTCCCACCAACTGTGATCCAGGAAGCACGAGCTTGGCCCCTGTCAGGCAGGCGGCAAACGGAATGCCCCAGCTCATAACGTGAAACATGGGGACGACGGGAAGAATTGTGTCCCTGCCGGAGACGGCCAGCGAGTCGAGCATGCTGATCCCCATGGCATGAAGAAAAATGGAACGGTGGCTGTAGAGAACGCCTTTGGGTTCGCCTGTGGTGCCTGACGTATAGCAGAGGCCCGCGGCTGAATTTTCGTCGAAGGGTTCAAAGGCGGGCTTTGTTGCATCAGCCCCGGCAAGAAGATCTTCGTAGTCGAGAGGATTGGGAAGCGGGACTTCCGGGTCGGGCCCCTTATCGTCCATTATTACATAACGTTGAACTGTCTTGAACTTGGGCGCGAGCGCTGCCACAGGTTTGATCAACGACTTGTCTACAAAGAGAAGCGAGTCTTCCGCGTGGTTGACAATGTATTCGAGCTGTTCCGGGAAAAGACGGATGTTCAGCGTATGAAGCACGGCGCCCAGTGCGGGGACGGCAAAGTAGAGCTCCATATGGAGAAAGCCGTTCCATGCAAAGGTGGCTACACGGTCTCCTGGTTTCACTCCAAGTCCGCGGAGCGCATTCATCAGTCGGATGGTTCTCCAATAGAAGTCGCCGTAAGTGTAAGTATGCGTGGACCCGTCTGCCAGACGACTGATGATTTCCTGCTCCGGGAAGTTTCTCTCTGCGCGCATGAGGATGCGGTCTATCGTCAACGGATAGTCCATCATCAGACCTTTTAGAAGTGCCATGTAGTCCTCCTGCGTACGCCCAACGGGAAAGCTTGAATTTCACAAACCCTCCGGGCCACGCAAGCACGAAAACCAACGACCGTTGTGAGATGATGTTCAGTCTTCGTCCGTCTTCACACGGTAGGACTGAACATCACGCGGGCCTTTTTGAAGCAGCACAGGAAAGCGCATGTGGTCGGGGAGGGCCAGGTCGAGCCTGTGGACCTGATCTCTTGTGAGCGCGAGTACGTTTCCGGTTACAGACTCGTCGCTTTCCCGGAGCGAAGCCAGCCGCTTTCTGCCCTGAAGCACGGTGACCGTCTGCCATTCTTCGATGACGGCTCCTTCAAGGAATACCTGGTGCGTTCCTATGGCCGCCTTGAGTTTTTGCTCATCGATCAGGCCGGGGTACAGGAATAGATGGACTGTCTCGTGGCTCATGCTGCCACATTACGAGCCCTCGGGATTCTGTGTAGTCATTAATTCCGTGTCCGAAGAGCGGTGATGGTCCCGTCTCCGCTCTGCGGCGGTGGTTCAGCCCATACGAAGACCAGCGTCGAGCCGGATCACTTGGCCGTTCAAGTATCGGTTCTCAAAGATGTGCAGAGCCAGCGCCGCGAATTCTTCCGGCCTGCCGAACCTCTGCGGAAAGGGGATGTCGGCCCGGAGGGCCTCTGCGGATTTTTCCGGGAGCCGCGCGATCATGGGTGTCTCAAATGTGCCCGGGGCGATGGCCATGACTCTGATCCCAAGCTTCGCGAGTTCACGCGAGAGCGGCAGCGTCATGCTGGCCACCGCGCCCTTGGATGCGGAATAGGCCGACTGGCCGATCTGCCCGTCGAACGCTGCCACAGACGCCGTGTTGATGATTACGCCGCGCTCTCCTTCCTCATCAGGGTCGGCATCGCGCATGGCTGAAGCTGCTATGGATAGAACGTTGAACGTTCCCATGAGATTTACTTCGATGGTTTTCCGGAACGGTTCCAAGGCCCCAAATTTCTTCTTACTCATGACGTTGACCACGGTGCCGATCCCGGCGCAGTTGACCACTCCGCGCAGAGCGCCAAAGTGCTGGACCGCGGCGTCAACACAGTGCTGCACACTGTCCGGGTTGGTAATGTCCGTCCCTACAAAGAGGGCTTCTTTTGGGGAGGATCCGGGGGCGGCCAGATCGGCTATCACAATGCGACCGTCGCGCCGGGCCAGCTCTTGAACGCAGGCCTGCCCCAGTCCGGAACTCCCTCCAGTCACAAGAAATGTGTTTCCTGATATCCTCATTTCCTGACCGGCCTGGCTAGGGCTGCATCCATCAACCGCCTGAAACGCCGATGCCGAAGAGGTCCTGTCAACGTAAAATCTCTCGGTCTAGTACGATCGGACTCCTGATCCGTACGGGCCATTTTTTGTACTTGTCTTTGGGGAACGGCCGATAAATACGATACGAGCCCGACCCCGTATGGCCACAAACAAACTTGTCTTTAAACCCGTCCAAATCGCTTCGGTGAAAGATTCCGTTGAGTTGGAGATTCCTGAGAAATACCGCAAGTTCCAGGGAATTGAGGAGTCTGACGAATACGAGGTAGATGCCGAGGGCAACGTCATTGAGCAGTACCACGGCCCCACGATCGAAGAGATCGAGGCGGAACTCGAGCGATACCGCAAAGAGACGGAAGAGAAGATCCAGCGCAGCCTGGAAGAAGCCCACGAGAAGGCCCGGCAGATTGAGGAAGAGGGGAAAGCGGTCGCTTTTAACCTGATCCAGGAATCCAAGGAAAAAGCCAAACGGGAAGAAGAGGGCGCCCGCCTCAACGCGGACCAGATCATCGAGCGCGCTAAACTCGAAGTGGAGCGCATGGTCAAAGAAGCGGAAATGCGCGTGGCCGAAATTGAACACGGGGCCTACCAAAAGGGATACGACGCCGGCCGCGAGGTGGGTTTCAAGAAAGGCCAGTCGGAAGTCCGTCGCCTCATAGACCGACTGGGGACCATTGTGGGCCAGGCGATTGACGTGCGCGAAAAGATCATCGCGGACTCTGAGAAGCAGATGATCGACATGATCCTCATGATCGCGCGCAAAGTAATCAAAGATGAAATCGTAGAACGTAAAGAAGTGGTGCTGAACAATATCCGCGAAGCCTTGAAGCGCATCAAAGACCGCGACCGTGTGGACATCCGCGTGAACTTCGCAGACCTGGAGCTGACAACCGGCCACAAAGACGAGCTCATCAAGATGATGGAATCGCTCCGCAAAGTGAACATCTACGAAGACTCACGGATCGACCGCGGCGGATGTATCATCCAGACGGATGTGGGCGCTATCGACGCGCGCATTGCCACCCAGCTCAAAGAGATCGAAGAAGCGATCCGCAACGCCGAACCGTTCTAACGCACGTGAAGCTGCGTCTCACTCTCAACCGGATTCTGTAACGTTTCGGTGAGAGACTCATCACATCCAGTATGAGTGAGTTTGTCCGCGAGATCAAGGCCGACGGCTTTGAATCCCATGTTTTAGGGCAGGGAAGCGCGATTCTTGATTTCTACTCCACGGATTGCCCCCCCTGTGAGGCGCTTGCGCCCAAATTTGAGTCGCTTGCAGAATTGTTTCATCCGTACGTGCGGTTTGTAAAGATCTACCGCCAGGAAAGCCGCGAATTGGCCGCGAAGCTTGGAGTAACGTCGAGCCCCACGCTGATTTTCTTTAAAGACGGAAAAGAAGTATTTCGCCGGCTCACCGGCGGCATTCTAAAACGGGACATCACCGCCGGTTTGAGTAATCTGCTGGGTCGCGAAAAAACGGAAGAGATCCTTGCGACGAAGCCAAAACGAACGATACAGTGCGACGTGGCCATCCTTGGAGGCGGCCCGGCGGGACTCAGCGCAGCGTTATACGCGGCCCAGGCCAAGCTCGATACTTACGTTGTAGACTCCGCCGTTCCCGGCGGGCAGGTCAAGAATACGCATCAGGTGTCCAACTATCCCGGCACAGAAAAACCCGTATCGGGATACGAGCTCGCGCACCGCATGCTCCGTCAGGCGGAAGACGCAGGAGCCCATTTCATTGCCGCCGTAGACGTGACGAATGTTCATCTCTCTGCGGGCGCCAACGAAATCATGATCGATGACGACACCGTACTTCACGCTAAATCCGTGATCCTTGCCACGGGCGCGGAGCCGCGGCCGCTGGGAGTGCCGGGAGAGGCTGACTATAAGGGCCGGGGTATTCACTACTGCGCCACGTGCGACGGCAAATACTATGAAGGTAAAGAGGTGGTGGTCATCGGCGGCGGGAACTCGGCCGTAGAAGAGTCCTTGTTCCTCGCGAAATTTGCCGACAAAGTGACGATCGTCCATCAGTTCGATACGCTCCAAGCCAATAAGACCGCCCAGGCGCGTGCGTTTGCCGAGCCCAAAATCAATTTCGTATTTTCACACGAGCCGCGCCGTTTCGAGCGCACAGGTGACAGGATGATCATAACGCTCGAAGACATGAAGACGCATGAACAAAGGACCCTCGAAACCGACGGAGTTTTTGTCTTTGTGGGTATGGTTCCCAACCTGGGGCACATTGAAGGCGATCTCAAGAAGAATCAATGGGGCTATCTTGAAACCGACGAAGACATGCAGACGAACATACCCGGCGTTTTTGGCGCTGGCGATGTACGCAGCAAAAAGATCCGTCAGGCCGCCACGGCCGTATCTGACGGATGCATAGCCGCCGTGATGGCGGAACGGTGGATTGAAGCGGAACGCCCCGTAGGAGAAAAAGCCCATGTATAACGTGGAACAGGCCGTCGAAGTCCGCTACACAAGAAAGGCCTGCTGTGCCGGTTCGTTGTC
>JACPZR010000039.1 GCA_016195395.1 Spirochaetia bacterium | reverse complement strand
GATTTCTCGGACGAGGACCTGACCTATGAGACGCGTGAAGTGCGCGTGAAAAAAGTGCGCGATCTTCTGTCAGAAATCGACGCCATCATGAACCAAAGCCGGATCACGTCGCGTCTGGCGGAAGGAGTGCAGGTGGCATTGGGCGGGGTGCCGAATGCGGGCAAGTCGTCGCTTCTGAACAGAATTCTTGGGTGGGACCGCGCCATCGTTTCCGCCGTACCAGGCACCACACGGGATTTTGTGGCCGAAGAATTTCAAATCGACGGGATCTCTGTGAGGCTTGTAGATACGGCGGGGATGCGGGAAACGTTAGACGAGGTGGAGCGGGAAGGTGTGCACCGATCGCGCAAAGAAATCGGCCGCAGCCAGATTGTGCTGCACGTGGTGGACGGCTCCGTGCCCGCGTACGCAGAGCCGGATTTCAGGGCGCAGGGAACGATCATTGAAGTGGTGAACAAAAAAGACATCCTTCATCCGTCACGGCGCGAGGGCCTGGGAGTACCGGCGGGTTCTGTTCTCGTCTCGTGCGCCACCGGAGAGGGCTTGGACGACCTTCATGCGCGTATTCATCAGGAAATTTTCTCCGGCGCGGGCAGCGCGGACGGTCTGCTTTTGGAAGACCGCCAACGTTTTCACTTTCTACGGACTGGCGAGGCGCTGCGCCGTGTCTTGGAATTGTGGGACGAGCGCGCTCCGGATGAAGTAACCGCTATTGAGCTTGATCGCGCGCTGCATCACTGCGGCGAGATCACCGGCCAGATTACGAATGAGGAGGTTCTGGGCCGGATCTTTTCCATGTTCTGTATTGGTAAATAACGACACCGGAGTTTTACAACATATGAAGCGCGCCTGGATACTCTTGTTAGTCCTCTCACTCTCCTGCACAGTGCGATCGACCCTGAGACCGATTCCTGTAGACCTGACAGCGGTCACGTATAACCTTCACTATCTGGATCACGGAGTGGCCGACGTTGTAAAGACGCTGGCCCCAATCAACGCTGACGTTATTGCCATGCAGGAGGTGTTGGTCCGTGGCGGCGTTGTCTACTCAATGGAGATCGGGAGACAGCTGGGTCTCGGTGGCGTGAACAGCGCACCGTATGTTGCGTACGGGGATTCTCAGTGGGTACTTGCGATCCTGACCAAACATCCAATTCTTCTTGTGGATCAGAGGTCTTTAGGTTGCTGTCGCAGGGCCCTGCGTGTTCTTCTGAGAGTGAATAACGTCTCTGTGAATTTCATTACGATGCACCTAACGCCCTTCTCAGGTGACAAGCCTTTAAAGCAGAGCAACTTGATCCGCTACCAGGCGCGGAAAGCGGAAATCAAAGATCTTCTCGCATGGGTAAAGGATTTGAAAGAGCCCACGGTCCTCTTGGGCGACTTTAACATGCTTCGGGGCCCCACACGCATTTTGTGGGGGATGGATGAGCACCAGCAGGTGGTTGACGCCGGTTTCGATGACGCAGACGGCGGATACCTGCCAACAAATCACGACACGTTTCCCATCGATGAATTTGCCAAGTCCACTGCATCGAACAGCGTCCCGAGATGTCTGGTCCCTTCTGGAATTACACTCGACTATGTCTTTACATCCCCTAACGTCAATGTCTTGAACACACGCGTCGTAGAATCAGACGCGTCAGACCACTACCCATTGATCGCGCGCCTGCGCATAATGCCCTAGCAAAGCCGCACTCGCCTCCAACGTGTGCCTTGACACGGGAGCGGCGCGCGCACCGCATGGGCTATGTATGCGCGCGGAAAAACCTTCGACGAGATTCAAATAGGAGACAAGGCGAGCTTTGCCAAAACGATCTCGGAGACGGATGTCTACCTTTTTGCCGGGATCAGCGGAGACTTCAATCCTGTGCACGTTGACGAGGAGTATGCAAAGACCACTCCGTTTGGAAAACGCATTGCGCACGGGGGCCTGGCCGCATCGCTTCTGGCGCCGGTGCTGGGCATGAAACTACCTGGAATAGGGACTGTCGCTTTGGAAGTGACACAGCGATTCAGGAGCCCTGTCTACTTTGGCGACACAGTTACCTGCGAAGTGGAAGTCACAAAAAAGATCGACCGGATGCGCGCCGTGGAGATGCGGATTACGTGGACCAACCAGCGCGGCGAAACGGTAGGGAAGGGTTCCTGCCGGGCGATTCCGCCTATGCCCGCGTAACGGTTGCGTTTTCAGCGGAGCGGCGTCGCCCCGCATATTTGTGAAAAATTGCAGGTGTGAGGGTCGCGCTAGCGCACTTCTACCAAGACAAGCATAACGTCATCGTGGAAACGGGCGAAATCGGCGCGCTCGCGGATGCGGCTCACTACCGCATTCACCAGCTGTTCGCCGTCCAATACCTCGAGGCCGTCCATGACTTCACAGATCGGCGGCAGCGTTACGATGTTGTTTTCGTTGTCCCTGTATTCCGTCAAACCGTCTGAATAGACAAGAAAGCGCTGTCCCTTGACCATCGGCATCGACAGCTCGCGCGCAATTGGCTGACGAAGATTGTAACCCAATATACTGCCCTCTGTTTCGATGGCGTGAAACTTCTGTCCCGGCGTGGCTGAGAGAATTTCCGGGTGGCCGCCGTTGGCCAGTCGTATCACGCGCGCTTGGAAATCAAAAAACAAATACACAGCTGAAGCATGGTGACTGGGGTACTCCCGGTTCATGGTCTCGTCTAAATGCGTGAGAAGAGCTTCAGGGCTGAGGCGGAAACGATACGGCGTGGTTGCAAGGATCACTTTGAGGGCCGCAGAGAACATGGCGGAAGCGATGCCGTGGCCGGACACATCGGTGAGAAAGAAACCGATGTTGCCTTCCCGCAGGTGAATGAGGTCATAGAAGTCTCCGCTGTTTACCCCTTCCGGGCTCACGTACGGAACGATCCTGAATTTTTCATTGGCGCGGAAGGCCGGAAACAAATTGCGGTGCACTTTTTCGGCCAGGAGCAGATCTTCTACGGAGCGGCTGTAATAGCGCTTGAGAATCAGATACTCGATGAACGCAATGTACAAGACGCCTTCCGCGAATAACGCTAATCCGCCCGCAATAAAAAACAGCGGAAGGCGCACGATGGTGCTGTCTGACCAGCCGGCCAAAGCCATTTCCCGAGCCGAGTGGGCCAGGAGAAACAGAACTACAATGATTCCCACAAAGCGACCGGGGCGCACAGCCTGCGTCAACAGCAGGAAGACGTGAAGCAAGTAGGCCGACTCTGCGTTACGGCCGCTGAAGGCGCCCGGATGAGCAGCAGGCAGGTAGTAATAGAACAGGAAGGATGCAATGTAAAAAGCGCTGAACACAAGATGGTAGTGGCGCCGCGGCATAGGGAATGCAAGCGCGGCGGCCCCAAACACCAGAGGAACCAACGCTTCATATGCCGCGAAGTGAAGCGACAGATGCCCGCAGAATCCATCACATAGAGCAAGGATCACGAAGCCGACCATCGTTGCGATGACCGCTGTCTTCTCGTATTTGATTTGAAGCCCGCGTAACGCGTCCGCGACCGCGCCTTTATCTCCGCCGTTTCTCAGGAAATAGTATCTGAATGAATCAAAATACTTCTGGAGCTGCTTTATTGACAATGACCACTTTCCAAGCTGACTTCGTGCTGTGTATGTGTCGCACGTTTTTGACCATGCACGCGTACAATGTTGTGACGCCAAATCTTTTTGTGTTTGTGCCCCGCGGACAACGTTGTTTGGACGACAGCGGCAAAGCGAGTTCGATTTCCTGGCTATTGAGTCAGAAATGTCATCGCACTGATCTCGCCGTTTTCGATGACGAGCTCAATCTCAAAACCCTGCACCAAATGCGCGTCGATTTGCCGCAGAAGCGCGGCACATTCCCCGGCATCGCCACATTCGCGCCGCACAGGATGAGACGCCGCTTTGTACGACCACGGAAACGGGTATGAAACAAGCAGTGTGAGATAGTTCCGGCCGTCCCGGCGCTCGTGAAGGATGTGCGACACATGCCGACGGTCCACCTTCATGGTGCGTGAAGCATTACTCCGCGCTCCTGCATTCACGGTCATTGGGAAGAGCAGGCACAGGAAGGATAACGCCGGTAGACGGAGCGGGGCTTGCCGCAGCCTCTTTGTTCTGGTCGCGGATTTCTTTGTAAATTTCTGTGCGGTGGACAACGACGTTCTTTGGCGCGCGGATCCCGAGCTTGATCTGGTCGCCTTTGATATCCACCACGACGATTTCAATGTCGTCGCCGATCATGATGGACTCGTTGACTCTGCGGGCCAGCACCAGCATGTCAGCCGTCCATCTCTTGGAGAATGCGCGCTCTCACGATGTGCCGGTCGTCCATCGATATCACCTGCCGGCCAAGCCTTTTTTGTCTGTTGATCAGGATGGGTCCCTGGAGGTTGGCCGTCATCTTTTCCGGCTCTGTCTGCGGGATGGTAACGATGCTGTACACATCGCAGGACGAGACAGCAGGCACACCCAGAATGTCCAGATCCGACTGCGAAACGTTGGGTTGATATCCCCCCTTCACGAATACTGAAGGGTCCACCACAATGAACGCAAGGGACGATTCTCTTGTGGATTGAAGCCAGAGAAAGGGCGACTCGTCGCGGTCATTCAAGAGCGCAAAGCTTGTGAAATCACGAAATCCAATCAGGCCCTCAGGGAAATCAATGATCGCGCCCGGCGCGACTTCCACTTTTCCCAGGGCTTTCGTTGCGAGGACTGACATCGTTTTCTCCGGAAGTTGTTATCTCAGGAAGTCCATCAACGTGGGTTTGATGGTCCGGGCCCCTACGTTCAGGGCGTACTGATGCACACTCTCCAGCCATTTGAGGTTGATGACGGTCTCAGGCACATCGATGCCTTCGTTGTTTGCCAGAAGCTCCGTCATATAACTCTTGTCCCATGCAATCCGCTTGGCATGCTCTTCGATCCGGTTCTCACGTGCGCCCAGTTCGGCGCGGTAACGCAGAACGTTGTTCAACGATTCGTCCAAATTTCCCAGGTCGCGGCCGGAAATTTCCAACTGGTCGCCGGCGAGAAGGTCGTTTCTGAATTTGATAAGAGCGTCAAAAACCGACAATCCGGAAACGCGCGCCGTCTCTGAGTAGTTGTTGGGAGGGTCCGCCTTTTCGGGGTTGATGAGCCCGATGTCGCGGAGCACCGTGCCCCCTTCCACATCCTCCATCCAGATTTCATGAGGAGTTGTGCTGTGCAGGGAGATATTCTCCTGACCAATCTTGCTCGCTTTCACTTCAATGTTCGCGTGGTTGATCTTGTCGATGATGTCGTTGATCGTGTCGCCGGCGGCGATCCTGATTTCCGTGCCGTCGATCTTGAACGACTGGTCTGTGGTTGCCGAGTACCCGGAGTTGTCCACGGACCCGGTGATGGTCATGTTGGTGCCCCAAAACACTTTGTTTCCGGGAAGGTTGACAGCAACGTATTCGCCCCGTTCCACTTCGCGCAGCTGGGTGCCGATGTCTCCGCGGTATTCAACGTTGATGATCTGGTTTTCCAATTCGATGCCTTTGAGGCCCCGGATATTGGATTGGACGGGTTCAAAGGGGGGACGCTCCACCACATGGCCGCCAAAGAGCGGGTTTCCCACGGCGTCGCGGCCGTTGGCAATGTCGATCATGGACCGCAGGTGTTGGTCAATTTCTTTGGCGATCGCATTCTTGAGTTCAAAACCGTTGTCGCCCTGATAAATTCCGTTGGATGCCTGCACGGCGAGGACACGCACGCGCTGCATGATCGAGCCCACGCGGTCCAGTTCGCCGTCCATCATGTTCAAGCGCGACTTGGCGTCGTCCACGTTGCTTTCAAACCGGCCCAGTTCGTCTACGCGCGTCCTAAAGAGCATCTGCGCGGTGGCCGCCGCCGGGTCGTCTCCGGGTCGGGTGATGCGCAGTCCCGTGGACAACTGGTTTTGTACCTTGTCCAACTCCGACTGGTGGCGGTCGAGGTTCCGCACCAAGGAATTGTTCTTCATGATGTCTGTAATCCGCATCATAGCGTTATCCTACCTTATGACATTCCCAGCCGCAAAATCTGCTGGATCATTTCGTTCATCGTGTTCATCATCCGCGCTGCGGCGTTGTAGCTCTGCTGAAACTGCACCATGTTGGACATCTCTTCGTCCAAGCTCACGCCCATTGTGCTTTGACGCAGGTTCGTGAGGGAAGTGAGGTTGTCCTTCTGCCGCGTGGCCGCGTCTTCCGCAGTCCGGGATTCCGTCCCCAGCTGAGAAATGAGCGCGTTATAGAATTCTTCGGGATTGCGCGCATGGCCGATCATGCGGCTGCCCTGTTTCATGGAAGCGGCAATGAGAAGCGCGTTGGAGCCGTCGGCGGTGCCATTAGGCGTGTTGTAGTCGCCGGTTCCGCCAACGTCACGGCCGCGGGCAGCGGCCACACTTGCGGGATCGCGCGCTACATCATCGGACACTTGAAGGTATGCCGACGG
>JACPZR010000067.1 GCA_016195395.1 Spirochaetia bacterium | reverse complement strand
CCACAAACGGCAGCGGCTTGGGAGGTGTCCTTACGTTTGTGAAGGCGTGGTAGATGTAGCGTGGTTCCGATTGGTAGATGGTGTGGTCTTTTGCAATGTCGCGGGAATACCCCACCGGCTGCGGCAGCTCCGTCAACCGGCTGATCCGATAGAACCGGAGGTAAGAGAGTTCCGCCCCATGTGCACTTCTACAACCGCCAGGGACTCTTGGACAACCTGGCATGACAACGACCAAAAGCAGACAAGAACGGCCCCACATAGGCCTGCCCACCGCCAAAAACCCTTTGAAAAAAGTGTTGGCAAACTGACTCTCCGCCGGTCAGCCTAGCCGCAGGTGGTCATAATGGAAGTCAAAATGAAAGCAGAACTTGGAATTCGGACGGCTGAAGGCACGGCTCATGTGAGGCAGATGCAGCAACAGGAAAAGAACGTGCCTGGCGTTGCGTCCTCTGATCGCCAGGAAGTGAATCTCCAGAAGGAAGCGTCGGCCATCAAGCCTTCGCAGGCCACGGATCACTTCAAAGTGCAGGGCGGCTCCATCGACGTCGTGGCCTGACGGCTGTCCCAGAAACAAAAAAGCCCTCGTTTCACGGGGGCTTTCAAGTCAGAGGTCCTCATGGGAGGCCCGATCACATTACAGTGATTTATTCGCGATAGAAGAGTTCGATCAGGTTCCCGTCCGGGTCGGCAATCAGCACAGCCTCTCCGCCTTCGATCTGTACGGGTCCTTTGATAATAGCTACGGTCTTGTCTTCCAGCTCCTGAATCGCATCCGTGAAATCGTCCACATCCAAGATGAAAGAGAGACTGGTTTCACCCGGGTTTTCCACGCGTGCTTTATAACCGTCGAGAACGTTAAGGCGGATGCTGATGGGATCCAGCCGCACGACTGCGTGCTTGGCTTCTTCTTCCACCAGTTCAAAGTCGAGGAGATCCCGGTAAAATGCAATGGAGCGCTTGAGGTTGGAACTCCCCAGCGAAATGTGATGTAAACCTTCAACGAGGATCATTGCCCGCTCTCCCGGTACGCCTTTGCGCTTTTTCCGGGCAAACGACCAAAAACAGCCCGGATCAGTCGAACCAAGATCGCAAATGACACATCAGCATCAACTACTATTTGTCCGCCCTGAACCAGAGCCCGCGGACGGGGCGCGCCGCAAAATGCAGAAAAACTCATGCCGGGAGCGGCCGATCTTATGCCTAAAGTTCCGGAAAAAAATCACGAAATAATAGAGACGGGACCTGTCCCCGAGCCAAGCGTGAGGTTGGATCAGCATTTATGAAGATAAGGAACCTGGCATCGGTCCGCGGCTTGGCGTGGGTGATTCTCCTTCTGGTGTCTCCGGCTGTACGCGCAGAGGAAGGCGGTGAAGTATTCCGCTTCCGTCTGGACAAAGACGATGTATACATCATTGAAAAATACCAGGATGTAAAGTCGAGCGACGGAAAGACGCCGGACCGCCGCGAAGAAAAAAATCGCATTGCTCTGACCGTGATTGAACGGGAGCCCAATGGATACAAACTGGAAGGCTGGTTCTACACCTACGCTCGCACGGGCGGACGCGGTGAATTCTTCAAAGACAAGGACTATTTCTCCAGGTTCACGCTGCGCGAGGACGGTCAGTACATCGTGCCTCACACGTATGTGATGCCCAACCTCCGGGACATGCCGACGTTCCCGCGCCGGGCCATAGCACCGGATGAGCGTTGGACGGAGTCCGCGCTGGAAACCATGGACTTCGACTTTCAGAAGATCATGATCCCTCTCAAGGTCGACTACACATACATGGGAAAAACGGCGGTGCCGGAACGGGCGTTCCCCGGTCGCGAGCCGCCGGTCCTCCCGCAGTTTCAGTTCACATACACATTCCAGAAGACAGTGCCGAACGGGCCCATCCGCGGAGTGCGGGGCCAGTCTGTCTGCACCCTGTGGTTCAATAACGCGGAGGGCATCCCTGTCTTTGACCAGAACCGCATCGTCTACCAGTTTCTCTTGGCCGACGGTCGCATCATTGCGGCGGAGTACAAGATTGACAGCTGGTACCGCAAGGTGAAGCGCACAAAGCCGGAGGAGAAAAAGGAACTGGCGGACAAGATCACGAAGGATCTTGAAAAGGAAAAGAATGTCACCGTCCGCGAGGAGAAGAACGGAATCGCCCTGGATCTGAACGCAATTCTTTTTGAACACAACTCAGCACGCCTGACACCGGAATCACGGGAGGGACTGGCCGCCATTGCGGATGTATTGAAAAAGCATCCCGACCGCGAAGTGCGCGTGTCCGGCCATACCGACTCCACAGGTTCGTACGACTACAACCAGAAACTTTCAGAGGAGCGGGCGCGCTCCGTAGTGAAAACGTTGACAGAAGAACACGGAATTGACCGCAAGCGTCTCTCTTACAAGGGCTTTGGACAGACGAAACCGGTGGATTCCAATACAACTCCGGAAGGACGCGCGAAGAACCGTCGGGTTGAAGTGTTGATCGTAACGGACTGACGGAGGGGCGGTTTGGACCGGGCGCCCTCAAGCGCGACCCGCCGCTTGTTTTTCAGAGGCCGCTCTAGATTTCGGCGCTTTCGTGGGGTGCGTTATACGTCAGCAGGCTCATGGCCTGTTCAGCGCGGAGGTTTTCGAGCGATCTGACCGGGCCGCCTTTGCTGAAATAGGCGCTGTTGATTTCTTTCATGCGGACGGCCCCGCAGAATTCGTGAAAATCGGAAATAGAGAAGAAGTGCACGTTGGGTGTTTCATACCAGCGGTACGGCATGGACGCGGTGCGGGGTGTGCGGCCGGTGAACATCAGCTGCACGCGGCTCCGCCAGTAGGCAAAATTCGTATAGGCGATCATAACCCGTCGGCCTACGCGGAACGCCTCACTCAAAACCTCGCCTGGAGACAGGAGTTCCTGGAAGGTCCCCAACATAAGCACGTAGTCAAAGGAACGTGCGGCGTACTGGTCCAAGCCGTCCAAGATGTCTCCCTGGTGCACCACGAGACCGCGCTCAATACAACGCGCCACCATCTCAGGGTCTTTTTCAACGCCTTCCACGGAGACTCTGCGGGCCCGGTTCAGGCGCTCAAGGAACGCACCATCTCCCGTTCCCAGGTCCAGCACGCGGGCGCCGTCTGGAATCCACTCTATTGCTTTGTCGTAGACAAATGGAGACATCAATCAGGTGAGCTTTCTTTCAACTAGTTCAGGGACGCCGGCCGCGTTTCCCGATTCCGGCAGACCAAGAACCACGGTGATGTTCCTGTATTCCATGGCGAGGAAATTTCTAACGATGCGGGAGAACTCCGGATTGCGGATGAGAAAGGAATCATGCCCGTACGGGGTCTCGAGGTTGCAATAGGTAACGGTAGCATTGGAGCGTTTCAAGGCGCGCACCAGCTCGCGCGACTGAATGGAGGGATACAGCCAGTCGGACTCGAAGGAGACAACCAAGAACCGCGCCGCGACATTCTGGAGAACCTGCTCCGCCTGACGCCCTTCCAGGAGATCAAACATGTCCAGCGCTTTGGTTGCCCCACCATCCGGGCGACTGCAAGTCCGTGCTCCGGCCGCTGTGAACCGTAATACCCGCCATTGTTCCAGTTTGGATCTGTGATGATGGCCTGTCGTCCCACTTCGTTGAAGGCGATCTGCATAGCGGAGTGAGCCATGCACGTTGCCACCGGGATACAGGTCAGCACACGGTCAGGATATTCCAGCGCCCAGACCAGGGCCTGCATTCCACCCATGGAACCGCCGGTTACAGAGAAGAGTTTTTCAACGCCGAGGTAGTCGAGAAGCCTTACCTGCGCGGCAACCATGTCGCGGATGGTCACGGGAGGGAATGTTGTGCCATACGGTTTTCCGGTGTCCGGATCAATGGAAGCAGGACCCGTAGATCCGTTGCAACCGCCGATAACGTTAGAACAAATCGCGAAGAATCTGTCTGTATCGATGGTCTTTCCGGGACCCACGTGGAAATCCCACCATCCCGGGCGCCTTGTTTCCGGATCGATCCCGGCCATGTGCGCGTTCCCGGACAGGGCGTGACATACGAGCACTGCGTTGTCTTTCTTGGGTGACAGCTTGCCGAGCGTGAGGTATGAAATCTCAATTTCTTTAAATTCGTAACCGGACTGCGTGCGGATGCCCGGCAGTCGGACTACGGTTGGACGTGTTTCTCCCAGGTCAGATCGGTATCCGTCTACCTTTGAGTCCTGCAGATCCCCTTCGTGTTTG
>JACPZR010000116.1 GCA_016195395.1 Spirochaetia bacterium | reverse complement strand
ATATCCTTTTACTTTTGGCGTTGAGCTTTGCCGCTGTGAGCGCACAGCAGAAGAGCGCGGACGGCTACTACACAACTGGTCAGGGCGTCCGGGTCAAAAAGATCCTGTTTGCAGGCGTTAACGTCTACTGGATCAAGCACGAAATCAAAGAAATCCCCGCGGACAAAACACCATCAGGCTTGGTCAACGCTGATGTGGACAAGCGGTTCGTTATGCAGATGCTGCGTGACGTTGAGTCTGACAAAATTGTGGGCGCAATCCGCGAAGCGTACACTCTGAACGGGTTTGGGGACGCGGGACGCGTCAACGCTCTCTGGGCAGGTGTGATCGGCAAGGGTGAGCTTAAGAAGGACGACATCATTGTCATCAACTACATTGCTGCCTCAAAGACTGTGAGCATCTGGTATGGCCGCGGCGGCCAGGGTCGCGGCTCCTCGGCAGCGGGCGGCATAGACCTGATGAAGGGCACATGGTCCATCTGGTTCGGGAATATCGACCAACCAGACCTCAAAGCCGGCCTCTCAAGAATGTAAAATCTTTCTGTCATTCCCGGGTCCCATAGCGGCCCGGGAGTGCAGCCTGTTGCATTCAACAGTATCAAAAAAAGCGCAAACCTTGGGGCCCGGCTTGTTACCCTGATATGGGAACCCGGACCTTCTGCCTGGCCGCAGCCGTGATTGTGACCGTTCTTGTCTCTGCGTGCAAAAATCCTCATCTCAATAATCCATCCGATCCCAGCAACTTGGAGTCATCGCTCCTGAACGCATTGGTGCGGTCTATGGCGCCGGTGCCGTTGCGTCTGTTCGTGAGCGCTGCTTACAGCCCCAGCGGCAGCTTCACCAGCGCCGCGACGGCGGACGTGCTGTGCGACAACGACGGACGGAAGCCTGCCGTCCCAGGCGCGCACTTCAAGGCGATGCTCGGAGCGGCGTCGGTTCGGGTGGCCTCAGTGGGAGCGTCCGTTGGTGACGGTCAGATCGACTGGGTGCTCCGGCCAGGCGCGGTGTACATCAACGCCGCAGGCGCGACAGTGGGAACCGCAGGATCAAACGGGTTGCTTTCTTCGATGGGAGCTCCCCTAGACGGGACCCTTTCGTCCGGGGTCGACTACATCTGGACGGGCCTCAACGCACAGTGGCAGAATGGGACCGACTGTACGGCTTGGGGCGGCAGCGGGAACGGCGCCCTTGGCGATCCTACTTCAACAACACTTTCGGCAATGCTTGCGACTACGCAGGCCGGTTGTGCAGGTCTCAACCGGCTTCTGTGTGTGCAGCAATAACAGCCCTGCACGAGAACATTGACGAACGCAGCGGAGATCCCGCTGCGCAAGGGTCGGAACAGGTGCGGCCGGTTATTTGGAAGCTGCTTCTACTTTGATGTGGATCGTGGAAGAGAGATTGGGTCCGTACGACGCATGGGATCCGTCTGCAAACTGCAGCGTCAGCGTGTAGCTGCCCGGTTCCAGGTTGAGTTCTGCTTCTGTCTGTCCCTTGCCGTAGTGAATTACCTGCTTATTGTCCGACGGCGGAATGATGCCGCCTTGTTCCACAGTGTCGCGGTTGATCAGAATGTGGTGGTGTCCCTTTCCCGCGTGGACTTCGCCGGCGGGCTCAACAACCATTCCTTCCACGCCCATCTGGACTTTTACCGGTACTTTGCCATCTTTTGCGGGGCCGGAGATGACGGCGCCTTCTTTGGGGGAGACAAAAAATACCTTGGCCGCAGGCTTGTTGCAGGCTGCCAGCGCTGCGAGAATTACGAAACAAGAGATCATCAATTTGTTCATGAGTGAGAATCCTCCGCGGAGAGTCTGGCGGGGGACCTTTGACGCACAATCAATAAATCAGAGGCTGATAGTCTTTTTTAGATGATCCCTATGACTTCGTAGACCTGTACCGCGTGCTCTTTGCCCTTTACCTTAACCAACGGCTTCTTGGCCACAACGACGTGATCCTGCGTCAACTCGTAGCACTCTTCTGAAATTAGAAACACCGATCCAAGCGGCTTACAGAGACTTTCGATGCGCGAGGCGGTATTCACGACATCCCCTATCACCGTGTACTCCAGATACTCCTCATCGCCGATGTTCCCCGCAAATGCTTCTCCGGAGTGGATGCCGATCCCCACTTTGATGGGGGGAAGTGCTGAACTGTTTCTCTCTTCGTTGAAGCGAGCCAGCTGTGTGAGCATCTCCCAGCCCGTCCGAACCGCGTTCAAGGCATCCGTAGACGGGGAAGGCGACGGGTGCGGCGTGCCGAACGTAGCCATAATCGCGTCCCCAATGAACTTGTCTACCGTGCCGGAATGCGCAAAGACAGAGTCGATCTGAAGCCGGCGGAGGTTTGAAAGCAGATTGGCGAGGTCCCCTGGATCCATCCCTTCCGACATGGCCGTGAAATTCCTGATGTCGGAGAAAAGGATCGTAACGGGCTGACGACCTCCGCGCATGACTGTCCCGGGGTTTGCCGTGATTTCTTGAACAACGTCCGGAGAGAAGTAACGTGAAAGCATCTGACGTTCCTGCTCCGCGCTCCCGATCCGCTCGAGCATCGACACCGAACGAATCACCGAGTTACGGGCAATCATGGCGAGCACGATGGTGAAAATCGGGAGACCAATCAGAAGCGAAGGCACGTACGCGCCTTTTCCCAGAACGTGGTCGTACCAGCCGGTTCCAACGGGCATACTGACGGAGAAACCATATCCAATCAACGCCAGGTAGGTGACAAGGACGGAGGCAAAAGCAAAGAAGATCAGTCGTCGTCGGAACTGGAGGATTGTCATCATCAGAGGCAGGAGGATGAACATGAGAAGAGGGCTCTTCAGCGCGAAAGCAAAGTTGTCCGGGCTGATCGTGTGCCAGTAGTATAGGTTGACGGACAGAAGAAAGAGCAGGTCTGCCACAACAGAGGCAAAACTCATCCAGTGGCGCATGGCGCCGCTTAGAATTCGCACCCCCACCAAGTGGATCAGGTTCAACCCCAGGTAGAAGCCGGCAAAGGACATATTGATGAGGCGCGTTTCCAGATCGTCGCGTCCTGTCCAACCTGCGATGACGAAGAGCAATAGAATGAAGAAACGGAACCGGACGATCATCTTGCCGCCGTTATCCTCTTCCTGGGCCAGGAGCATTTCAATCTGCGCCGCTCTCTCCCTGCGGTCGCGGATGCGCGCTCTCAGCGCATCATGTCGGCGGGTGTGCGCCCCGGCGGGTGTTTCTTTGCCTGCGTCTTGTGAACTCATGCGTTCTCCAGCCGCACCAGGTTTGCGGAGAGCACTGCGAGAGAATCAGCGTGATATTCGCGGTTCCATGCGAGTCGCTTCTCTTTGTGACCTGCCGTGCTCCGCGCCAGAGCGCGCTCCATCAGGAGACTTGCTGTGAGCCGTGCGGCCGACTCCACCACTTCAAACGATAGTTCTTCTTTGCGTGTGCGTTCCGGCACAGCTTTCCATGTTTCCACAACGCGGTCAAAAACAGAGCGGATCTTTGCAACGGCGGGGTTCTGTCCGGATGCTTTGTCAAGCGCATCAATGTACTGTCGGAATACGCCCGTGGGCGCCATGCCGGCAGAGATGCCGCCGATCGCCGCGTTCACCTGTATCTGTGTGGTGCCGTCGTATATGTTTGTAATGCGCGCATCCCTGTAGAGACGCGCCACATCGTACTCCTCACTGTAGCCGGCCCCACCAAGCACTTGAAGGGCGGTGTCCACCAGGTCATTGCACGTTTCCGAGTTGAAGTATTTGGAGATGGGAGTGAGAACGTTGGCCACTTTCTCCCAGAATCGCACCGCGTCAGGCGCGGCGCTGCCCGTTCCCGCGGGACGTTCCGACGGCCATTGGTATTTATCCACAGAGTAGGCGGCTTCAATCATGAGACAACGCATGGCGGCAATCTCCCGTTCCATCCTGCGGAGCATCCTCCGCACCGCGGGAATCTGATCGATGGGTTTACCAAATTGAATCCTCTCCGAGGCGTACTTCTTGGCTTCAGCGAGTGCAGCGGTTGCGATCCCCGTTCCCTGGGACGACACCGTGAGTCGTGCTCCGTTGAGCATCCCGATCACATATTTGACCAGCCCGTAGCCCTCCTGGCCTACGAGTTCGCCGGGACTGTTTTCATATGCAACTTCGCACGTTGCCGAGGCCTTGATGCCGAGTTTCTTCTCTATGCCGGTGATCTGGTAATCCTTGCTTTCTACTATAAAGAAGGAAAGGCCGCGCGCGCCGCTGTCCGGGGCTCCAGTCCGGGCCAGAGCCAGGGTGAGCGCCGGCTCTCCGTTCAGGCCGCAGGCTACAGTCTGAAAACGCTTGGTCCCCGTGAGAAGCCATTGGTTGCCGTTTTTCACGGCGCGCGTTTTCACTTCAGGAAGGTCCGATCCGTAGTCCGGCTCGGAGAGGCCCATGGTCACGCAGTAGTGTCCATCTACAATTTTGGGAATCCACTTCTCTCTCATTTCCGGGCTTGCATAACGTTCAAGAATTCCAGCAAGCCCCATACTTCCAATCACGATCGTCACGGACGTGTCCGAGCGATACATCAGCTCCGCCGCAATCGCTTTGGCAGTATTGGGAAGGCCCAGTCCGCCGTACTTCCGTTTAAACCCAACCGGTGCAAGTCCTGCCTCTTGGTATTTGTGAACCACATCCACCATCTTCTGCGGGTGGATTACCCGGCCGTCCTCAAAACGCAGACCTTCTTTGTCGATGTCCTGAGCCACCTGGGAAACGTACATACCGGACACTTCGCCCACAGAGTTGAAGATCTCCTGGTAGAACTGCTTTGCCTCCTCGACGGTGGAGGGAGCCAGTTCCAACTTGGGGTTCTTTGTGCGTTTGTACTCTTCCGCGTCCGCAAAGCCGCCTTCATACAACTCTACGATTTCATTCCAGTCTATCAGCTCTTCTACGTGTTGTTTCAGATCGTCATTGTCCTGGTAGTAATTGCTCTGGATCATGGGCCCTCTTGTGCTGCTCTCTTTGTGCGCTGTCACAAGACACGCCTGCGTTTGGCAGTGTCAAGAAGATAGGAGTAGCATCATTATATTCTGATTTCGTATCCAAGATTTGCATGCCGACGAGCGCGGTAAAACACAATCGACTTCGTCCAATGAACAGATGCTTTGGCACGGCCCTTTCCGGAGAGTCATAAAGGCGATGGGAACATTCGCGGCCACGGCACTCCTTTCCGGCCTGACCGCTCTATTGTCCGTGATCTTTGCTGTGCTTCTGGACCTGCTTCTCAAGGGCCAGATTCTCGCTGCCGACCTCGTGATCGGCGCCGTGATTCCCCTTCTCATTGCGCCGTGGGTCTTGTACCTTCTCGTATCTCTTGTACACACTCTCGATGACCGGGAGACTAAACTCGCGGTGCTCGCGGGGGAGGATCCGTTGACGGGCGCCCTGAATCGCCGGAGCGTATTGGAGCGCGCTGAGCATGCCTTCCGTATGGCAGAGCGCTACCAGCGACCCATTACCGTGCTTATGATCGACGTTGATCATTTCAAGCAGGTGAACGATGACTACGGACACAAAGTCGGTGACAGTGCGCTGCTTCAAGTGGCGCAGGGTCTTCGCCTCAGTATGCGTAATGTTGATATTCTGGGAAGATACGGTGGTGAAGAATTTGTTATTGTTCTGCCAGAGACGGCGGCCTCCGCCGCGCTTGATGTTGCCGAACGTCTGCGTCGTATGATTTCTGACTACCCGCTAACGGTGCATGACGAACACACGATACGCATTACGATCAGCGTAGGCGTGGCGGATCATACGTCCGGAGTGCAGAATATTTTTGAACTTGTGGACCGCGCCGACCAGGCCCTCTACCGTGCCAAGCGGGCAGGGCGCGACCGCTGCGAAATCTTTGATCCCACCCATCCGCCGTTCCATCCGGAGTAGCAGGCGGGCGTCATTCTGGCGCCGTGCGTTAGGTCACGTGCCCCCGACGTTTCCGGGTTCCACGATTGTGTAGGTCAGAGACGTGGAAGCATCCAAGAGCTTCTGCATGTCTCCTCGGATGGAGTCCGTAAGCCGGAGCACCAGTTCGCCCTTGTTCTTCTGGTAATCTTGGTAGTAGTCGCCCATGCGGACCGGCGGGGCGAACGTGATGTGTGCCCGGCGTGGCAGGGGGTGCGGTTCACCGCCCAGGGCGCGCGGTGTCTTTCCCAGCGCGAGCGACTGGAAGCGCTGCAGCCATTCGTAGAAACGCTCCGGCGTGGGACGTGAAATGAGATAGTCCCGTTTGATCACAATGAAGTCATACGCCTTGATGCATTCGCGGTTCACTTTGGCCAGTTCCGCGGCGGAGAGCTTGGGCAGATCCGGTCCCGGGTATCCCACTTCCAGAAGTTCGATGATGCTCGTGAGGTGACGTAGTTTGTGGATAGCGTCAGCGTCCTTGTTGTAATTCTTGATATCCATGGAGCGTGCCACGTTATCCAATATCTGGTGACGGACGCGTCCAATTCTGAAATCGAAGTCCGCGGTGTTGTCCGGCTCAATGCCATATTCTCTCTCTGTCTGTTCCAGGAGAACACGCCCTACCATCAAGAATTGACGGAGCAGGTTTCGTTCGCCGGGTTCCAGGCCCAGTTTCTTTTCGATCTCATGAATGGATGTCTCCAGATGGCTGATAATCTCCTCTCGGGGCGACTTGATGACGTACTTCATAAAGCCGGGAAGGATCAAAATGTCGGCTTTGGGATCTATCTTCCGCGCATCGGCAAGAGCGCCAAAGCCAAGTTTTAGAAACCCCGGCTGGAACGGCATCAGACTGTCGTTCTCTCCGCACATGGGTTCGCCCTCCGGGAAAATGGCGAGCTTACCGGACGGGGCGGCGAGAATCTGTCGCGTCATCCGCATGGAGTCCCGGTCGGGCACCCCGGGGAGCACAGAATAGGCGCCTGTCCCTTGAAAGAGTTTCCCAACCGCGCCAAATACAAAGTCGAAGGCCCGGCGGGTGGCCATGTAGCGGAAGCGGCTTCCCATCATGTTGGCTATGTGCCAGGCGATCATCGGCTCTGCCTGGCTGGGGTGGTTTGTGAAGAAGATCAGCCGTTCATTTTTCAGTGAGCGCAGAAGTGTGCTGTCTTCTGGAGAAATGACGATCTCCTCGATGTTCTGGTATGTTTTCAGCGCAAACGGCAGGGTGGCGTCCGCAAACCAGGCAGTGGCGAGGTTGAAGTCTGGCGGGATAAAAAACTCTTTCATAGGTGACGGGTCCGTGGGCGAAGTTGCTTTTCCCCAGCGTTGGACGCAACCGATAATTGACGGGCAAACGCCGGGAATCTGTTCTTAATCTGGTTTGGCGCTTGCCCGCATTTCGACGATCCGCGCGTTGAAGTCTTGGTTCGTCTTTCGGAGTTCCAGCACCCGCATGCGGAGTCTTTCAACGCGTCGCTTGCGGACACCATCCAATCCCTGATGTAGTTTTGCCACGGCCCGCGAATGTCCGGGACGCTTGCTGGCAAGCTCGGCCAGCTCCTGATCCGTGGAAACCGCATAAATTAAGAGTCTCGGCTTCTTGTTGTGTAATCTCCGCAGAGCTTGTCGCACCTGCATCAATTCTGTCGACTGAGCCGCCTCTGCCGCATCAATCTTCTTGACCGCCGGCACGTTTCCACTATTCCCTTTGGCCGTCTCATCCGCCTGCGCACCGACATCGATAACGCCGGCTCCAATGACCTTTCCTGAGGACGCATCCACGATCCGTATCTGCGTGCTTTTGGGGTCTACAGACCCAAAGAGAAGCGAGTCGGCACCGGTCAGTTTGCCGATTTCAGGGGCAGTTTCCGAATCTACGAGACCGCTTTCTCCCATGGCCTGTCCCTCAAGAACCTGCTTGATCTTGCTCTGGTCG
>JACPZR010000115.1 GCA_016195395.1 Spirochaetia bacterium | reverse complement strand
GGGCCAGGTGTATTCTGGGCACTACGCCGATGGGTTGACAGCCTTCTTTTTCAATGCTGTGTTTTTGGGATCCGCCGCGGCGATGTATTCATTGGAGCGGCGTTCGAATACCAAGCACACGGGATCGATTCTTCTGGGCGCCGTGGGCCTCGTGTTCTATGCAGCCAACATTGCCGGCGGCGCATCAGCCGCGGTCCACTTCAACCTCTATCAAGAGCGGACATTCCAAGAGAAAGTGAGGCAGAGCGCGCTCAACGTTGACCGGGCGGAGCGCGCCATCCAGATACGGATCAATGTCCCGCTGAAGCCGTGAGCCGGCCGGGTTTCACGTGTTATGAGGTTCTGTTGCCCGTGAAACACATTATGTCTACGAGACATAATGCACACGTCAAATAACGTCAGGCCGCTCCGTTTACGGGTTATTTCTGATACACTTTCATAAACGCACGCAAGACCTTGAGCGCTGCGGAGGTGGCGAGCCACTCTTCGAGCTGGTCTATCGGTACTGCGCGCATTCCCTGCGTGTCGTACGAACCGCGTAACGGGATCAGCGGCAGAAGCGACACTTTGTATTTTGTGATTGAATGCCGGATCACGGGAAGTCGGACCGAATCATGCAAGCGGGCACTAGCCGCAATGCCGGGGCTCTCGAAAAGAATGCTTGAAGGCGATGAAATTCGCGACGGGAAAAACCAGTGTCCTTTCAGGATGGGCCGCATGGCGCCGTCCTCCAACAACACGTTTCCGTTCTCTTCAATAATAAAGGCCTCGATGGTCAAAGGTGTCTGCGGGGGTTTCTTTTTTGCAGTCAGGCCCACGGCAAGGTCCGGGCCGCCCGAATGGAAGGCTCCGCATGTGGCGCGAAGCGGGCAGATGGAGCACTGCGGTGTGGAAGGGAGGCAGACCAATGCTCCCAATTCCATCACCGCCTGGTTGTGAAGGCCGGGGTTGGCGTTGCTGCCACCGTGTTGAAGAAGTGACTGAGCTCTGTCCCTGAATTCCGAGTCGGTTCTGATAGTATCCGGATACAGATAACGCGTGAGAACGCGCTTCACATTGCCATCAACGACTGCCACAGGAATATCTCTGGCAATCGAAAGGACTGCGGCGGCGGTGTAAGGACCCACACCCGGAAGTTTCACAGCTTCGTCGAAATGGTCAGGGAACTCTCCGTTATGGAGGCGGATGATTTCACCAGCAGCACGCTTCAGGTTTCGCGCACGCGAGTAGTACCCAAGTCCCTTCCATGCAGCGAGGACCCGCTCTTCTGGCGCCTGGGCCAAGGCCTTAAAATCTCCAAACTGCGCGGTAAAATCTAGAAAACGAGGGATCATTGCGGCGACGCGTGTCTGTTGCAGCATGATTTCCGATACCAAAATTACATAGGGATCCTTCTGTCCCCGGAACGGCAGCGCGCGAGCATTCTTCTTATACCACGTGTAGAGAGGCCGGAGGTTAATTCGGTTCTTTTCCGTCCGCACTCGACCACGCCTGTTTGAAGTTCGCGTACGGGGCGCGGGCGAGAGCGTGACCTTTGGTTTTTTCTTTCCAGTCGGTTTCACTTGGGATGTCCGGACATGCGATGAGATCGAGGACCAACGGGGACGCGTGCAAACGTGTTTCGCGCGACTGGCAGGCTCGCGCGGAGGGTTTGCGGTTGAACGGACAGACTTCCTGACAAATATCGCACCCAAACACCCATTGATTCAGACGACTGCTGATCGACTCCGGGATCGCGGTGCGCGCTTCGATCGTCCAGTACGAAATGCAAGACAGCGGGTCAATCTCATAGGGACGCAGAGCGCCTGTGGGGCATGCCTCAACACACTTATTGCACTGGGCACAATGGTCCGCCATGGGGGCATCTGGCGCCAGATTCAAGTTCAAGAACACTAATGACAAAAAGAAGTACGAGCCCTTCTCTGGGTGGATGATGTTCGTGTTTTTTCCCTGCCAGCCGATTCCGGCATAGCGCGCAAAGACCTTTTCCGGGGCCGGAGCCGAGTCCACAACCACACGCGCGCGCGCATCGGGTGCGATTTTCTGGATCTCTTGGATGAGCCGGGCGCCTTTCTTTCGGAGCGTTTTGTGATACTCCCGGCCGGCTGCATACCGTGCCACCCGCCTCCTCCCCTTGGAAAGCGCCTCATCGTAGGCCGATGTCCGATACACAGTGCCCAAGACAAGAACGCTCTCGACAGCAGCAAAGATTCGCGTAATATCCAGGCGAAGCGGAAGCGATTCCCGCATCCATTCCATCGAGGAGCCGGCACAGGCCTCCGCGAACTCGGTCAGTCGGACTTTGTCGTCCTCGTGGAGCTTGGGTGAAGAGAAACCCGCCAGGTCGTATCCTGCGGCCAGGGCCGTCTCCCGAATCCGCTCTCTTACATCAAGGTCAGCCGAAGAGCCGCTCAAAGAGAAACGCCTCCGTCTCTGTCTGGGAGCCCCGCCGGTGCGCATCCGCGAGCGACCCTCTGTCCGGGTACCCTTCACGCCGCGGACCAAAAGAAGACGGGTCGCGTTTGAGCGCGTTTGATTCATCATCAAAGAAAGATGTCACGTAGTGCGAAAACGTTATCCGCGGAATGGGCGGCACCATGTCTTCCGTGAGGCCGAGCGCGCCCGCAAATTGCAGCGCCACCATACGTGTTCCGCCCGCACGCGCTTCGTAATTATATCCTGCCACATGGGGTGTGACGATCCGCGGAATCTCTGTCATCCAGGGCGCCGGTGGTTCCACCGGAAACACATCCATCACGCAGGGGCCTCGCAATGCGACAGCTCGGAAGGCCTCCTGCGTCATGGTGGCTCCCCGGCTTGTGTTCATGAAGAGAGTATGCGGAGAGAGAGCGTGGGCCAGCGCTTCATCAACCATGCCTGCCGTGGGATGCGCTCCGTCCCGCGTCAGGGGGACGTGCAATGTGAGAATGTCGGATGACAGGAGTTCCCAGAGGCTCGTTTGTTTCCAGTCCGGGTCGGCGTCCACAAAGGGATCGTAGTACTGAATCGTGAAACCGAGAAGATCAAACATCCGCGCCACACGCGAACCAATCCGTCCGTAGCCCACAATCCCCACGCGCAGGTCTCTCTCATTCTCGAGCGCACGAAAATCCAGAAGCGACGCGGCGGCAGAGACAACGTATTCGGCCACGGACTCTGCGTTGGCTCCTGGAGCATGAAAGAAGCGACGGCCGGCATCCGCCAAAGCCCGCAGGTCCACATGGTCGGTTCCGGTGGAAATAGAAGCAAAGGCGCCGATGCGGTCGGCCGCCAGCTCGATGACCGTTTTGTTGATTTTGAACGACGTTGGCACTATAAGGAGCGCGGGCTCCAGCCGTGCAAGCTCCTCGAAATCAAGCGGAGTGTTGATCGATCCGTACGATTTCAGACGGAGCCCCGCCTGATCACACAACGATTGGAACATCACCGCCGCAGCCGGGAGCCCCTGCGGGGCCAAAACCGGCCTCCCCGATCACGGCGCGATCACGTTGACCTACGTACCGGACAAGTGGTGCGTCGAGCTGAAGTCCTTGAAGATGTACATGCTCGCCTACCGCAACCTTGGCATCTTCCAGGAAAACATAGTCAACCGCTTCCTCGAGGACATCGTGAAAGCCTGCAAGCCCCGCAGCGCGACCGTCCTCGGCGATTTTACGCCCAGAGGCGGAATTGGCACTAAAGTGACCGCGCACTTCAAACGTTCCAAGTAAACACGTAAGGAAACATTCATGCGTAATCTTCAAAAGAACCCGGCTGCGCAACGGAGCCGGACGAAGCGACGGAACCGTCCGGCCCTGCGCGGGCTTTTGTTCCTCCATCGGTTTCGAGTTCTTGTTTCACTGACGCTCACGTTGATTCTTGCTTCCTGTGCCCGGTCGCCTGAGGAGAAAAGCAAAGCGTGGGTGAAATCAGCGCAGGCCTACGTCGAGAGGAAAGATTACGCGGCGGCGATCATCGAGTTTCAGAACGCCATCGCAGCGACGCCGAAGAACGCCGGCCTGCACTACCAATTGGGGGCCGCCCTGCTACACACCGGAGCGACCGCCCGGGCGGTTGCATCCTTCAAAACCGCCTCGGATCTCGACCCCGCTCACGTCGACTCGCGGGTCAAACTCGCGGATATTCTCAGCCGCAACAACGACCAGAAGATGCTGACGATCGCGGAAAGCTATGCTCAGGCCGCCTTGGCCCTGCGCGCCGGCGATCCGGAGATCCTGACCGTCCTCGCGACCGTGGAGTGGAGGCAGAACAAGACCGCCGCCGCAAAGGCGCACCTGCAAGAGGCGCTCCAGAAGGATCCCTCGCATCCCAAAGCTGCGTCGAACCTGGCGCTCATGCAATGGACTGTGGATCACGATGAGGCCGGCGCTGAAAAGACATTTCGCAGCGCCGTGGAACGTTCCCCCAACTCTCCGGATGCTCTCGTGGCGTTTGGACGCTTCTACACCGCCATCGGAAAGCCAGGAGTGGCCGAGGCCCAATACCAAAAGGCGCTGGCATCGGACCCGAACCACGGCGTCGCTTTGTTGGAATTGTCGAAGCTGCAGCAGAGTTCCGGGCGGATGAAGGAAGCGGAACAGACCGTACTCCGGTTGTCCGCCTTGCCTGACACGGCATATCGCTCGTCTCACGCGCTTTTTCTATTTCAGAACGGACAACGCGATGCCGCGATTCAGGAGTTGAAGGCGTCCCTCGAAAAGGATCCAACGAACGTCGATGTCCGTTCGAAGCTGATTGGCTTCTATGTAGACGCAAACAAACTCGACGACGCTGGCCGCGTGATTGCCGAGGCCCTTAAGCGCGACGCGCGGGATGCCGATGCTCTCGAGCAACAGGCTCGCCTGCAATTGGTGAGGCTCCAGTTTGAGGAGGCCCGGAAATCGGCGGCTGAGGCAGTTCGCCTGCGTCCGGAATCCGCCCTGGCCCATTACCTGCTTGCGAAAGCCCTCAAAGGACTGGGATTCCCCAATGGCAAAGGCGCCGCCGAGCACCGCAGCGAGGTGAAACTCGCCGTGGAGAAAGATCCGCAGTTGGTCCAGGCGCGTCTGGACCTTTCCGAGAGCCTGCGAACTGGCAAGTCTTTCACCGAGGCTCTGGACCTGCTGGATCGTATGCCTGCTTCGCAAAAAGACCTGCCGCAGGTTTTGGTCGAGC
>JACPZR010000030.1 GCA_016195395.1 Spirochaetia bacterium | reverse complement strand
CGTGAAGGTTTCACGGAGGCCGCGCGCGAACTTCTCCCTGAAGTCAAAAAGGAAGTAGCGGAAGGGTTCAAAGACGCGTTGTCGTCCGCCATGGGCGGAGAGCTGATGGACAGGACAGCGCAGGTCGCGGCCAAGACGGGAGCCTCCTTCATGGAGACAGGCCTCAATATTCTTTTGGGGAAACCGCCGGAACGGAAGAAAGACTGATCGTCCGGCCGCGGATAACCCTGATCCCTCTCTGGCCGGCTAACTTCATCCCCGGACGCATACGGTCCGACACCGGCGCGCGGTAGTTTACTTCTTTGGCACGCATGCGTGCGGCCTTTTCCAGATCGCCCTTGTCCAGATAATAGGCAGTCCATCGGTCACGGATGGCGGCGCGGTCTTCGGTCTTCCATGCAAGATCCAGCGCTGTCTGCAGGTAGTGATCGCCGTCTTTTTCGTTTTTCATACGGAAAAGGAAGAGTTCGCCCGCTTTCTGTGCCCAGTGCCAGTCGCCCGTCACTTCAAAGAGATCCGCGTAGTGCGCAGCGCCCGCGTTCCAGTTCCCTGATTTCTCCGCGCGTTCCGCATTGTAGCGGCGAGGCCCGGAGAGCGACGGATTCTTGTCTAACGCACGAGCATAACAGAGATCGGCCGTCTGTGTATCACCGGACTTTAACGCTTCTTCCGCCTGCCGTAGAAGCACCTGGGAGTCCTTCCTCGCGTCGACGCTTATACCGAGTATCCGTTTTGAAAGCTTGAGCCAGGCGTCTTTGGGAATGTTCAGGCGGTATTCTTCCCTGTAAGACAAATGCCGCCACCCCAGACCATCCTTGCTCCAACCTTTGCTGTCGAGGGTGCGCGGAATGTGTTTCCCTAGGATGTACTCAAACATGTCTTCCGCGCTGAGACTTGCAGCTTCGGGAAAAGCGCGCGCCGGATCCTGGCCGGCCGTCGCACCGGTCCTCGCGAGCAGTGTCTGCAGCCATGCATACATGAAATACGAGACATTGCGGTTCTTTGTGGGCCCCTCCAAATAGCCGCGCATCGGAAGGTTGAGCCCTGAATACGGAATCAAAGGATATTCGCGGACACCGGGTCCCGGACCTCCAATCGAACCCGATGCATTCCAGAGGATCCAGACCGAATCACTCTTGTCGATTTCTTCGTAGAGAATGTCGGTGAGAGGCGGGTCGATTTCGTTCAGGTCCGCGGTGACAACGCTCTCCCCAGATGCGCGGGTGTCCCGGAGCACACCGTCTACGTAATGATTCTGGAATTCAAGAGACATCCGTCCGCCGGTGTAGACCTCCACCATCGTCCTCATGGCCCCTTCGAGCGACTGTATGGCCTCGAAGTCCTGGCGGGTAGTGCGGTAGTCAACGCCCGGAAAGTCGCGCCCGGTCTTCCGGCTCGACTCACTTTCCGCCCTCGCTATGCAGAGGACAAGAAAACGGTTTGTGAATTCCGGCTTGATCGCACCCATCGCGGCGCGCCGTTCCGCGAGGCGCACAAAATGTGGAATATTACGAAATCGCGCGTCCTCCGCCAAATTCTTGTCTAGTTTACGGAACTTGTCCGCCAGCTGAAAAAAGGCACGTGCAGACGGATAACGTCCCGCGCCCAGCTCCCGCGATCCCATATAGAACGCTGATGATGCAGCCGCTTCGTGGAAATAGAAAT
>JACPZR010000029.1 GCA_016195395.1 Spirochaetia bacterium | reverse complement strand
GGACAGAAAGGCAGACGCACGGACCAGGCAGGCGGACAGGGTGGGGAAGGGGAGCTGCAGTTTGCAGACGCGCCCAGACCTGACAGCGACCCTGAACTTGCGGAACAGATCCGCACACTCTGGCCGCATGCGCTCAAACCCCAGAAAGACAACAGAGAAGAAGTCCGCAAGCAGTGGCAGGATTTTGCCAAGCAGTACCCGGATAACGTCTACCTTCCCGATGAGTACCGCGCTGTGGCTCCCACGGACGAACAAAAGAGTGTGCGCCGGAAAACTATGGAACTGGTAACGTCCGTTGACGCAAAAATCGCATCGCAACGAGCGGCGCTCAAGCAGCAGGCAAAGCCCGGCCAGAACGGCCCTTCTGCCCCCTCCGTGCCCGATGTGACGCCGCAGGAACAGAAACAGTACTTCAATTATAAGATGTCGGAACTGTCGAGCCGCATCCAGCTGGTCCAGTACATGCTCGCCAACGGCAGCCCGGATGCGCAGCAGAAAGCACAGGCGCAGAAGGATATTGCCGCTTGGAACAAAGAGCTGAATGATTACCGCCAGGTGATGGCGCAGATTCCGGAGAAATAGGAAGGTGATTCGCGGGGGGCATGTTTACGCAGGGATTCTTTTGTGCGCTGTGGCGGCCTTCTGCGGTCCGCCGCGGCCCATGGTGAAGCCCATGGAAGAACCGCGCCGCACCCTCCCCGAACTCAGGGCAGCGCTCAAGTCCACCGTATGGTCTGAGCGCTCCCAGGCAGTGCTCGAGATTGGAAGCGGCCGGCACAAAGAGGCCGCATCTGACGTTCTCTCGCTCCTTGAAGCGGACCCGCACCCGGCCGTGCGCCAAACGGCAGCACTGGTCCTTGCGGACTTTCAGGACAGGCGCGCATCGCCGGGGATTGCGCGGATGCTCCGTGACAGAAGCGCCATGGCGGATTACCTGTTGGACGCAGCCGAGCGTCTGGCTGACCCCGCCCTTGGCCCCGCTGTTGTGCCCTATCTCGATGATGACCTGGATCAGACCCGCCTCAAGGCGGTGAGCGCTCTCGAAAAAGTGGGGTCGCCTGCTGTGTTCTCTGATGTGATCCTCCGCGCAGAACGCAATACAAACAACGACAAAGCGCGAACCTATGCCATGGCCTGTGCTGCGCTCAAGATGGCTTCCTGTGAAAACTACCTGCTGGGGCTGGCCGCGCGGTCAGAGCCCGGACCAACGCTCGCCGCCACGTACCGCGCCCTCGGGAGAATTGGAAGCCGCCGCTGGGTTCCTGTGCTCGTGAAAGCTTTGGGCGTTGACTTTGATAAGGGTCGTGAAAATTCCGTAGAGTCGCTCCTCCTTATGCGTGACCCCGCTGCCGTGTCCGCCGCCTTTCCGATTTTGGAATCCGGGAACAGCGCGTCGCGTTATGCGGCTGCAGCTGTGATCGGTGGCATTCCCGCGGCGTCATCGGGTCCGCGTGCCCTTGCGCTCCTCGAGAAGAAAGACCCCGTAGGGACAGGACCAGCGGCCTATGTGATCGGCCGTTTGAAGTATGCTCCCGCCCGCGCATCCGTCGAGAAACTCTTTGAGGCCAAGGACTCACCGGCGCGCGAAGAACTGGGTCAGGCGCTCGGCTGGCTGGGAAGTTCGGAGAGTGTTCCGGTCCTTCTTCGCGTCCTTTCGGAATCGGAAGGCGAGGGTCGGTACGGCGCCATTTGGTCCCTTGGAATTCTTCACCCGCCTGAAGCCCTTGATGCAATCACGCGGGCTGCGGAATCATCGGACCCCAAACTGAAGCGACTGGCCGTGGAAGCCATGGGTTTCTACGCCTCCCCCAAGACGCTCGGCACGCTCAGGGATATGGCGCGGCGGGATCCACAGATGCGTGTTTTTGCTCTCGAATCCGTCGCGGCTGTCCCGGGCCCGGAGGCACGCGCGATTCTTGCTGAATTTGCCCTGAAGAAAGATACAGATAATATACGGCAGTCTGTCATCCTTGCTTTGGGCAAGCGCAAGGAACCGGAGTCTGTGGATACGCTGCTCAAGATACTCGACGATGATCAACCGATGCAGGTCAACGTTGCGGCCATGCACGCGCTTCGCATGATCACCGGACGCGAATTTCTTACGCGCGGTGAATGGATCCAGTGGGCTGAATCGGGACGGAAGTAAGATCTGCGTTCGTTTTGGGATCGTGGTGAGTGCGCTTCCCGTCCGGATGACCGCATAGGGCGCTGATTAACGTTTCTTTTCTTTGTCGGTGACGGTCAGGACAGGCGGCACCCAGTCATCGAGCAGGGGTTCGTGTTCTTTGGTCTGATCGAGCGCTTTGAACGCCAGCTGGATATTGGAACGGGCCACCTCGTTATCCAATTCCACCTTCCGCGCAGCTTCCACAGCGTGCCAATAGTTCAAGAGCGCGTTCTTTTCCAGCGTGTTGAGCGACGATTTGGGGAGGCCGCGCTTGGCGCTTTCAAGGTATTCGCGTTCATAGATGGCCCCGATATTGTTGTAGACCGCGGCCAGGTTCAGATACAGGCGTCTGTGCTTGCTGTTGGATGGATCGGGCCGGCCGATGATCATGCTTTCACGTTCCAGGTCGGACTCGATCTTCAAGTAGCTGCCCAAAGCTGTGCGCATCTGGTCTGTGTAGAAGTAGGCGTTGGCTTTTCCCATCATGAGCACCGGATCCGTGTAAGCCACACCCGTGTCCATGGTTTCCCACTGTTCAAGGGCGCCTGTGAAATCCGCGCTCACATAGTCGATCCAGCCCATCCAAAAGATGGAATCAAGTTTTGCCTTTTCGTCCTTCACGCCTTCTTCCAGCGCCGTTTGGAAATATTCGCGGCTGGAGACCAGCTGCTCGCGTCTCTTGCGCATATCGGGACTTTCAGGACGGACGGCACGGTCCGGGTAAATCCGCGTGTCGCGGAATCCTTCGGTGCTTTCCTCGGGAAGGCCCGCATAACGCAGGAATACCAGCGAACCCAGATTATAGTAGAGCTTGGCGTGGTCGCCCTGTTCCAAGGTTTCATCCTCGGGACGGACGCCGTAGTCTTCGTGATAGCGCTTGTACGTTTTCACCGCTTCACTGAAATACTGTTCCGCGCGGCCGTAGTCTTTGATGCTTTTGTAGTACTCGCCCATGGCGTTGATCGCGAGATAGTGATGCGGATCGTATTGATGAGCGTTCTGGAACTGCCGGAGCGCGCGCTGCGACTCCTTTTGGGACAACAGGTACATGCCGCGGCGGTAGAAACCTTCTCCGTAGTGAGAGCCCTCTACCACTTCCTCATCGCGCTTTTCCTTTCTGCTGAAGAGAATCTCAAGCACCTTTGCAGCGTTATCCTTGAGATCCAGGCCGCTGACGGAATCCACAGGGTCCACCTGATACTTGATCCGCACATCGTCCTGATCCAATTCTGTATAGAAACCGGCCAGTTTCGCCAGAAGGTAGATGGGGAGTTTGTCTTCGAGGCCCTGTGCGCGGGCCAGACGATGGCGCGCGATCACAAGGCGGGGGTCTCCGTCTGCTTTCCATATTTCGATGTATGTGTTCAG
>JACPZR010000009.1 GCA_016195395.1 Spirochaetia bacterium | reverse complement strand
TATGCTTGAGCACGTTCACCTGCTGTCCGATCGTTGTGGCCCCTCCACGCACAATCTTTTCGATGCTGCCTTTCTCCGGATGGTCGAGCCAGCGGAGCATCCTGTCCGCCGAAAGCTGGATGGGAGTGAGGGGATTTTTGATTTCATGCACCAGCCGCTTGGCCACCTCCTGCCAAGCCGCCACCCGCTGGCTGTGCAGAAGATTGGCGCGGAGGCTCACGAGTTCCTGCGTCATCTGGTTAAAGCTGTCGATGAGTATGCCCATTTCCCCGGAGGCTTTTATGTCGAGCCTCGTGTCCAAGCGGCCGTCAGACACAGCGCGCGTAGCGGCCGCGAGCGAGACAATGGGATTCGATATCTGGCGTGCAATGACAATCGCAATCAGGAGGGCGGCACAGATCATGAAGACATAGATGAGGCCCAGGCCCAGTCGCAGAGTGGATGGCACTTTGTTCCGCCAGCCCGACTCCGCGCGCAGCCGTTCGCGCACCATGTTAAACTTGTCAATGTCCGACTCCACGCCACGACTGATCCGGCGGCCCAAAACCAGATATTCACCTTTGCCCGCCAGAGGGAGGCGGATCAGCCCGTAGTCGCTTCCGTCCACGTGGATCTCAACAGCCCCTTCCGGGGTCCCGCCAACAGCTTCAAATTTGGGGAGAAGGCGGTGGGCAAGCAGGGGCCGCGACTCGTACGAAACGTTATCCGCTATCACGAACGCTGCATAATCTTCTTTGATGTTCAGCGCGGTTCCGGCAAAAAGCGATGCTCCAAGGGCCGCCGTCATGGCCGGCGACTGAAACAGATCAGGCCGCGCCTGCTTGAGGTCGTTGTAGAATCGTTCGGTTTCAACGCGGCGGTATCGGTCCATCACGCGGTCCGCGCTGTCAAACGCGCCCACCACATCAAGGCCAAAGAAGATGTCCACCAGTCGCTCCACCATATTGGAGGAGATGAAGAAAATCGGGATCGAGGGGATGATGGAAACCACCATGAAAGCCAGAGACAACCGATAACGCAGACTGGACCTGAGACTCCCCGTCAGCCGGATGCGGCGGTTGCGGTAATAGTAGTGCGCCACCAGGTTGATCGTTCCCAGAGGAATGAAGATCAAAAGGTAGCTGAAGATTCTGTCTACGAGGGTGGCCCCTTCTTTCAAAAGAAACTGCTCAGCGATAAACACGCTGAAAACGACAATCACGCCCAAAAAAGCGATGTCGCGCAGATAGATCCGCGACTCCTCCCGCTCCCAAGGGGCCTGGTTCTTCATTTGAATTCGCCGGTGAGGACTCTGCCCAGTTCTTCCACAGCCACGTCCTCGTCCGGTCCGTCCGTGGTAAGAGTGACGATACAGCCCGGACCCAGGGCGAGCATCAAGAGGCCCATGATGCTCTTACCGTTGACTTTGAGGCCTTAGCAGGCGAGCGCCACTTCTGACTTAAACCGGGCCGCCTCGCGCACGAAAATGGACGCAGGCCTCGTGTGCACGCCTTCAGTGTGCTGGATTGTGATACTCATTTCGCGCATGGTTACGTGTTTTCTGTGCCCGGAGTCTTTCTAGTCTTGATCCGCGCGTTGATACGGTCACGCAGTTCCCTTGCCGCGTGATAGCCCATCGCTTTGGAACGGTAGTTCATCGCGGCGGTTTCCACGAGGATGGGAATATTCCGGCCCGGCCGCACAGGAACCAGAAGCCGCTGCACGCGGACACCGAGGATGTCAACCGTTTGATCCTCCAACCCCAGGCGTTCGTACTCTTTCTTTGGATCCCAGTCTTCAATCAAAATTACAAGTTCAATGCGCTTGCGCCCGCGGAGGGCACCCACACCGAACAGATCTTTCACGTTGATGATCCCCAGTCCCCTGAGTTCCATGCTGTGCTGAATGATCTGACTGGCCTGCCCGTAGAGGCTCGTGTTGTTGATGCACTTTACGATGATGATGTCGTCCGCCACCAAACGGTGACCGCGCTCCACGAGTTCCAGCGCTGTCTCCGATTTTCCAATCCCGCTGGCCCCCATCAAGAGGATACCTACGCCGAACACTTCCACAAGCACACCGTGGATGGAGGTGCTGGGTGCCAGCTCCTCCGTCATAACGCGCGTGAAATGGACAATGAAGTTATGCGTGGATAAAACTGTTTTAAGAAGAGGCGTGCCCGTCTTTGCCGCCATCTCGTGAAAGAATTCCGGCGGCTCATTACCGTGCGTGAAGACTAACGCTGGGAATTTGTAGTGAAAGAACTCGGCGCCGATCCGACGGAGATCCTCGGTGGCACAATCCTGCAAGTACGAATGTTCGCCTTTCCCGAACACCTGAATCCGGTCGCTCGCGAAATTCTTAAAGAACCCGGCCAATGCAAGGCCGGGCCGGTTAACGTCAATCGTCACCAGATGCCGGTCAAGTCCCACCTCCCCCGCCGCTACGGTAAGCTGGAGATCCGGTTCCTGATCGATCAGCTTGGAAAGTTCAATGAAACTCAAAGGGCTTAATCGTCTCTGTGATGTTTGCCTAAGTGCTTTTCTTTGTGCTTCTTCAGCTGCTTTTCAAGCTTCTTTTCCGCGAGGTCGATCGCGGCATACATGTCTTCCGCTGACTCCGTGGCAATATACTGGTGGCCGTCCCCATTGATGGAAACCTCCGCCACATGGTTGATTTTCTCCACACGAAAACGTACGACTGCGGACATGAGAGAATTAAAGTGTCCCGACAGTTTTTCGATCTTTTTTTCTGCGTAGTCTTTCATTGCATCTGAAGACTCGACGTTGTGAAAATGATAGGATATTTCCATCACTCTACCTCTTGGAAATCCAAATGTTACGCTGCCCGCTTTATAGGTCGCGGACTCTATTAGGTCAAGAATCCGGCGACTTACCGGGCTGCAATCTTTTCAGTTTTTTTCTCCGATCGCCCGGAAGAATTCGGAGCACTTTTCTGTACTTGGCTACCGTCCGGCGCGCGATCTGTAC
>JACPZR010000038.1 GCA_016195395.1 Spirochaetia bacterium | reverse complement strand
TGGCTGGACGGAAGGAGGAGATCCACTAGACGCTCTTCAACGTTAGCCGCCGCCTGAGCCTCCACCTTGGCGCGATATTCTTTCTTCACCAGGGTCATGGAGGTGCTGACCAGGTCCCGCACCATCGATTCCACGTCGCGTCCCACGTACCCCACTTCCGTATACTTGGTGGCCTCCACTTTGACAAAGGGCGCCCCGGTCAACTTGGACAATCGCCGCGCGATCTCCGTCTTGCCGCAGCCTGTGGGACCGATCATGATGATGTTCTTAGGATAAATCTCTTCCCGGATTTCGTCCGGGACAAGACGGCGACGGATCCGGTTGCGGATGGCCACGGCAACGGCTTTTTTCGCGTCATCCTGGCCCACTATGTAGCGGTCCAGTTCCTTCACAATTTGCGATGGCGTAAGTTCTTCGACGTTAATCCGCCGGGCTTCATCCGTCATGCAATCTCCTCCACGTGGATGCTTTCGTTTGTAAAAACACAGATTTCTCCGGCAATCTTCATCGCGGCTTCCGCAATCTGCCGCGCGGTCATTCCCGAGTGTCGCGACAAAGCGCGCGCAGCAGCCAGGGCAAAATTCCCGCCTGATCCAATCGCAATAATATCGTCATCCGGGGCGATAACGTCACCCGTTCCGGATATTAAGTACGTTTCTGTCTTGTCCGCCACCACAAGCATAGCTTCCAGCCGGCGGAGCATTCTATCCGTGCGCCATTCGCGGGCCAGTTCCACAGCGGCACGGCCCAGATTGTTCTGGTATTGCTCCACTTTCTTCTCAAACAATTCAAACAAAGTGAAGGCGTCCGCCGAGGCCCCGGCAAAGCCGGCCACGATATCGCGTCCGGTCAGGCGTCGCACCTTGCGTGCTCCGGTCTTGACGATCGTATTACCCATGCTGACCTGACCGTCGCCGGCCATGGCAGTTTTGCCATCCTTGCGGACGCAGAGAATTGTGGTGGAATGGAACTCCGGATAGGCCATCAGGGACGTAGTGTCCGGCACGGAGCCAGGGGGAAAGTGCTTTTTAGCGGCCGTGCGGGTGACAGCGGCGGTGGATGTCCCGCAGCCGGTCTTTGGAGACGGCCGTATACACTTGTGTGGTAGAAAGACTTTTGTGTCCCAGCATTTCCTGCACAGCGCGGATGTCCGCCCCCGCGTTCAAGAGATCGGTGGCAAAGGTGTGTCGGAATTTGTGCGGAGTCAGCGGCCGGACCAATCCCAGTTCATTGCGAAGCGACGCCAGGCGGTAGCGCATCCCGCGGGGTTGGAGCGCGCCTCCCCTGGCGTTCAGAAACAGCGCATTGGACGAAGGCTTGAGTTCCTGCCTCATACGCAGATACGTGTCGAGCGCTGATCGCGCCTCCGTCCCCACGAAAACGATACGCTCGCGCGAGCCTTTTCCCATCACTTTCATTTGATCGCTTCCATCGTACGCAGAGACAGTGAGAGATAACGCCTCAGCGATACGCATTCCACTGGAATACAACAGTTCGATCAACGCACGATCCCGCGCCAAGAGAACCGGATGGCCGGAGTCCCCGTTGGCTTTTTCTGTGGGACCGGCGTGCGTAAGAATGCGTGACATGTCATCCGGAGCGATGAATCCCGGAAGCGGTTTAAAGAAGCGCGGCGTGGGCAGATCACGCGCCGGGTTCTCGACGGCTTTTCCGCTCCTCTCCAGGAATTCAAAGAATGTGCGGATGGCCGCCAATTTCCGGGCCTGGCTCCGCGGGGAGAGTTTTCTGTTTCTGGCGCGGCCCGTGACGGCCCGCTGGTCCGGAGACTGTGCACGGAATCCTCCGCCGGTCCGATCAGAAAAAAATGCGCGGAGGCTCTTGGTCTCCACCTGATGGAGCGCCATGCTTTGCTGCCCCAGCCAGCCGAGCATCTCGGACACGTCGCGGACGTAGGCACGGATCGTGTGCACGGAGAGGCTCCGCTCCGCATCAATCACATCGGTAAAGGACTGGAGTTCCGCTGCCAACTCCGGCGGAATCGAGAACTTACGAATTTCACCGGCAAGAAGACGATCTGTTGATTCGGGGAGAGCCACAGGGATAGTATCGGCAGAAATGCGGATCACGCTGCCGTTTCGTCGCCGTACCCCGGGCGGTTTTCACTGTTGACTGCGGGTACGGCCGTCAGGGAATCGTACGTCATCGTCATGCTTCCTCCGGATATCCAAAGCCACCTGAAAGCCATTGTGAAAAAAGGCCGCGTCTACGCCCGCTCCGGGCCGGATTTGTCTCCGGTTGAATTCGAAGATTTCGGCAAGGACCGACTCCCCATCGATGTCAACCACGAATATGTAGCGCTTCCCGGGGACACGGATGAAGTGGCGCAGCTGGTGCGTTATGCGGTGAAACACAAAATTCCCCTGACTCCTTCCGGCGGCAGGACGGGTCTGACAGGCGGGTCTGCGGCCACGCAGGGCGGCATCGTCGTATCAATGGGAAAGATGAGCAGGATCCTCCATTTTGATGCCTCCATCCCGGCGCTCACAGTGGAAGCAGGCGTCATCACGCGGACGGTGCAGGACGAAGCGGAAAAAAACGGTTTCTACTTCCCCGTGGATTTTGCCTCCGCGGGTTCATCGCAGATAGGCGGCAACGCGGCCACCAATGCAGGAGGAATTCACGTCATCCGCTACGGCAGCATGAGAAACTACGTTCTTGCCATGACTGTGGTCACCGGATCGGGCGAGGTACTGCGGCTGGGAGCGCCGGTCTTGAAAGACAACACCGGCTACGATCTCAAGAATTTGTTTGTGGGATCGGAAGGAACACTAGGGATCATCACAGAACTAACGCTCCGACTGGTTCCGCCGCCCAAGTCCACGGGGACCATACTGCTGGGAATGGATGATTTCGCGCAGGTGATCCGGCTCTTTCAGGCATCTCTCCAGCTTGCACAACCCGTCCGCGCTTTCGAGTGTTTTGACAGGACCTCCCTCTCCTTTGTCAGAGATCACGTGAGTATGCCGCCACCCTTCCTGAAAGACTGCGGCTGGCACGTCGTCTTGGAAGTAGAGGATGCGGCGGATCTTGAGACCGCTGCGGGGCAGATTGCGGAAGCGGCTGATGTGGACCTGGACCAAGTGCGCACGGGCACGGGTTCGCGGGCGGGCGATATTTGGCGTTATCGGGAGAGCATAAGCGAGAGTCTCTCCCCGTTCAAGCCTCACAAATACGACGTGTCGATACCTGTTTCAAGAATGGAAGAGTTCGTCAGAATCCTCCCTGATACCGTGTTGGCCCTTGAGTCCGCGGCTCGCATTGTCATTTTTGGACATGTGGGCGACGGAAACCTGCACGTAAACTTGATCCTGCCTGTCCGGGCCGGCGGGTCTCCGCACAGCACAGAGGCCGTCGATAACGCAGTGTACGGCCTGGTAACGTCAATGCGCGGCTCTATCAGCGCCGAACATGGAATTGGACTCCTGAAGAGAGAAGCGCTCGCAGGGGCCAAGCCACCCGCCGAACTTACGTTCATGCGGGGCATTAAGGCGGTCTTTGACCCTGCCGGGATATTGAATCCGGGCAAGATTTTTGTTTGAATCCCGGACCACCACCCCTACCTTGAAGCGGTGAAGTCAACCCTCGTTCTCCTGTTCTTGAGTTTCGCTGTCATTTTGGCCGTCGGCGAACTGACGGCGGAAAAAGAACCCCCGCCGCTGGTTCTGCGGGTGGAGATCAAGGGCGCCATCACGCCGTCCACGATGGATGTTCTACAAAACGCCGTTGCGTTGGCGGACAAACGCCACGCCGCAGCACTCCTTGTGATCTTGGACACCCCCGGCGGACTCGCAGCATCGATGGACCAGATGGTCCAGGCGATTCTCTCATCCAAGGTTCCAGTCATCACCTATGTTTGGCCTCCGGGCGCCACGTGCGGTTCCGCCGGTGTCTACATCATGTACGCAAGCCACATTGCTGCCATGTCCCCGGCCACGAACATAGGGTCCGCTACGCCGGTCATGATCGGCGGGGGAATGCCGGGGACGCCGGGCGACCAAAAACAGCCGGGAGTACAGCCTGACTCGCGCATTCCGGAAACAGCCGGAGCCGATGACGCTGTGAACATGAAGCGGAAACAAATTCACCATGCGGTGGCGCAGATCCAGGGTCTTGCCTCCTTTCATGGCCGTAACGCCGGGTTTGCCGAACGTACCGTTACACACGCAGATAACGTGACAAGCGAGGAAGCCCTCCGCATCGGCGCGATTGACCTCACCGCGATGACAGAGACAGAGCTGCTAGACCGTGTGGACGGAAGAACCGTGCGCTTGATGGAGGGAAAGAAAACCGTCCATACTAAAGGAGCCGTCGTGGAGCGTATCGACCCCACGTTTCGATCAACGCTTCTGGGTATTCTCACAAACCCCAACGTCGCCTACATCCTGATGATGGCGGGTGTTTTGGGACTTCTCGCGGAGATCCAATATCCCGGCTCGATCTTCCCCGGCGTGGTGGGCGGCCTCTGTTTGATACTGGGCCTGTACGCCATGCAGAGTCTTCCCGTCAACTACGCAGGTCTGGCCCTGATCTTTTTGGGCGTTATATTCTTCATCTTGGAAATCAAAGTGGTCAGCTACGGTATGCTGACAGTGGCGGGCGTTATATCAGTGGTTCTGGGATCCGTCTTTTTGATGAAAGATGAAAACGAGGTGACACGTCTCTCCGTCCGCGTCATTCTCACAGTCAGCGTTTTCTTCTCGGGCATCATGGCCTTCTTGATCTACAAATCGCGCGAAGCCATGCGCCGCCCGCCGGAATCCGGCCTTGAAAAGCTCGTCACGGAACGCGGAACCGTGACAGAAGTCGTGGGCCCGGATGGCGGCAGAATCTTCATCCACAGCGAACTCTGGTCCGCCCGATCGCAAGGCGTCATAATCCCAAAGAATGGGACAGTCCGCGTGGTGCGCAAAGAAGGCCCCGTGTTGATTGTGGAGCCCTGGAAGGATTGACTTTCTAGAACAGGGAAACCAAGGTGCTAGTATGGAACTTATGACGATCTTTTTTCTAGTCGCCCTCGGCCTTTTGACTCTGTTCAGCATGGTGAGGATATTGCGCGAATATGACCGTGGTGTCGTTTTCCGCCTAGGTCGTTTTTCCGGGGTCAAGGGGCCCGGACTGATTCTCCTGCTTCCCTTCAACATCGACAAGATGGTGCGCGTGAGCCTCCGGACCGTCGCGTTTGACGTTCCTCCCCAGGACGTCATCACAAGAGACAACGTTTCCATCAAGGTGAGCGCTGTTGTCTACTTCCGTGTCATTGAACCTCAAAAAGCGATCATCGAAGTGGAGGACTTTCTCTACGCTACCTCGCAGCTCTCACAAACAACGCTGCGCTCCATCCTTGGGGAATCGGAACTGGACGAGATCTTGTCGGAACGTGAAAGGCTGAACGCGCAGCTGCAATCCGTCCTTGACAAACAGACGGATGCGTGGGGCATCAAAGTCAGTGTTGTGGAAGTTAAGCACATCGACCTCCCGCAGGAAATGCAGCGGGCTATGGCCAAGCAGGCGGAAGCTGAACGTGAACGGCGAGCCAAAGTCATCCGCGCGGAAGGGGAGTTTCAAGCCTCCGCCAAGCTGTCAGAGGCAGCCGGCGTCATTGAAGAGCACCCGGTGGCCATCCAGCTCCGGTGGCTCCAGACGCTCGTGGAAATCGCCGCGGACAAGAATTCTACGATTCTCTTCCCAATTCCGCTGGAACTTTTGAAACCATTCATGGACAGTGTCAAGAAGTGACAGACGCAGAACGAAACTAAAAAACATATACAAACTAGAAGGCCGGTCGGAGGCAAAGCGACATGGGGAAATGAGAATCTCGCTCCTCGAAGAACTCAGATGGACTATCAGGCGTCGGATCATTGGAATCGACGCCGCTTACAAAGAACTCTACGATGCCTGCATGAGGCTCCTCGGCAGGTCTGATCTGGGGCTCCGGTCTGTGTTTTTCGGCAGCATGCCGGAAGATGAAGAAGGCCGCCTGTGGGATCCCAAGACCAAGCGATTTCGCACGTACGTTCACCTGGCCGTCGCGGTCCGTTCCCTGCTCGTGGAGCGCTTTGCGCTGAGCGTCAGTGGCATCAAACTTCTGTCTGGTTACCGCGGGGATTTTCCGGGCTCCGTTGCCCGCCTCATGTTCAGACGCTGGCGCGCGGGCAAGTTTGAACCCCTTCACATCCATCAGATCCCTTTGATGAATAGGTTGATTGTCGGCAGCATGGGCCTGCGTCATGGGCGGACGACGCTCCTCCGCCGGGCGGTCCTCTGGCTTCACCGTAAGAATCCCGATGCGGTGGCCAACCTGATGCGGACGATGAACCGGGCCCGCCTCTTCCACGTGCGGTTTGTCTTTGAGACAAATCCCCTGACTAACGCTGTGGAAACACGCAGGGCCCCTGTGGGTCTCATCATGTTCGTTTCCAAAAATCCGGACCTTGCGCCGGAAGTCTTCGATCCCCCGGCGGCCAAGCTGGCCGAGATTTTTCTGCGCAACCACCACCGGCTCCCACATACCATCGCAGAACTGAGCGAGTCCGAGGCGCGCTACAAGAGCCTCGCTGACATGATGCCAATGGCCCACTGCGTATACAGGGGCGGACGGTTTCTCTACATGAATCCACGCGGGTTAGAAATTCTCGGCGCCAAGAACTTGGAAGATCTCAACAAACGGCCCGTCATGAGCTATGTGTACAGAGAAAGCCGGAGCGCCTTCCTCCAGAGAGAAAAGTCTCTTGAGAATTCCGATTTAGG
>JACPZR010000052.1 GCA_016195395.1 Spirochaetia bacterium | reverse complement strand
CATTGCTTTCTGTACGTAATCGGCCATCTCTTCATTTGTGACGGAGAACGGATGGACTTTGTTCTTGTCTTTGTCCACGTAGAGACCTTCGTAGGTGCCCTTCACGGTGCCGCGATATTCAAACTGAATGATTCTTCCTCTTACAGAGAAGTTCCTCTTTGATCCTGTCTTGGGCGCCAGTTGCTGTGTGGGAAAATCGATGGGTGTGTCTCCCACGGTCAGAATTTCCGTGATTTCGAAATCGGAGGAAAGGGCCGCAGCGGTGAATTTGTGGATGCGGTACTTTACGAGCATTTCCTGCCCAATGGCCTTGCGCATAGCGTTTGCCACCGCGCCGCCCTGAGTCTCCGGCCGTACGCTGAAAGCAATCTTCTCTTTCTTGGCCGTATAGCACTGGTCTTGAGCCTCTTCGCATTTTTCGCTCTTATCAAAAGCTGTGATTTCACCTTCGCCTTCCCAGGAATCGAAGATAACGCCGCGGCTTTCAAACTTGAGCAGTTTGATGAAGACCATCCCTTCTGAATATGTGAAGGCCGCGTCTGCCGGGGAAACAGCGAGAGCTGCCGCGAACAATGTTACGAGTGTCAGAATCCGTCGATGCATACGGTCAATGGGCCTCCGGATTGGAGTGGGTGCAAGCAACTTTTTCTCTTGTCAGGATTGGGAGCGCCCGCCACGCCGAGCCATGTTTCAATTGGATTTTTCACATGCAAAAGGGGTCGATCCTTCTTCCTTGTATACGTCCGCCCTCGACGCGCGACAGCTATTAGAATCAAAGAAGGGGCCCGGGAGCGATTTTCTTGGCTGGCTGGATCTGCCGGAGACGGCGGAGAGTCTGGTCCCCGCAATCGAGAAGGCCGCGGAGGCCGTGCGCAATACTGAGGCCCTTGTGGTCGTGGGAATCGGCGGGTCGTACCTGGGTGCGCGCTGTGTGACGGAAGCTTTGGCGCGGCCGTTCACGCAGTCATTCCCCATTCATTTTGCCGGCCACCACTTGGACGCAGGGTATCATGCAGCACTTCTTGACCACCTCAAGAGCCGGCGCTACAGTGTTAACGTCATCTCAAAGAGCGGAACCACAACAGAACCGGGGCTTGCGTTCCGCTACCTCTGGAACGACCTGTCGCACCGCTATCCCAAGGACCTCGCGTCTCTTGTCTTTGCCACCACGGATGCCAAGAAGGGCGGGCTTCGAAAACTTGCGGATGCAAACGGCCTTCAGGCATTTGTCATCGCTGATGATGTGGGCGGACGTTACAGCGTGCTCTCTCCCGTGGGTCTTCTGCCGATTGCGGCCGCAGGTCACGACATACGCGCGCTGCTTCAAGGCGCTCGGGACATGATGCACCTCATCCGCAAGACCGACGATCCGGCCAAGAACCCCGCCGTCCAGTACGCTGCATGGCGGAACGCTGCATACAAAGCCGGCAAGAAGATTGAACTGTTTGTGTCGTATAGACCCGGCCTCCACTTCTTGTCTGAATGGTGGAAGCAGCTCTTCGGCGAATCAGAAGGCAAGAATGGGAAAGGAATCTTTCCTGCGTCTGTGGATTTGACCACGGACCTCCACTCAATGGGCCAATGGATCCAGGAAGGAGAGAGGACTCTCTTTGAAACGGTGATCGATGTGGAAGAGGACCGCTCTCTGCTTGTTCCCAAGGCCCAAAGCGACGATGACGGACTGAATTATCTGGCGGGTAAGAGTTTGGGGGAAGTGAATCGTACCGCGCTTGCGGCAACGTTGTCCGCCCATGAGTCAGGCGGTGTTCCCTGCCTGCGCTTGGCGGTGCCGCGTATTGATGAGAGAACCTTAGGCGCGCTCATGTATCTCTTTGAGTACGCCTGTGGTATTTCAGCCTATATGCTGGGAGTGAATCCGTTTGACCAGCCGGGTGTCGAGGCCTACAAGAAGGCTATGTTCCGGCTCCTGGGTCGTCCTACTTGAAGCTGTTTACGAAATCTTCAATCTGGGTTTCCTGATCGGGTTCCAGATCCACGAAGTTGACCGCCACGTTATAGCCCGGACCGGACGCGCGTTCGCAGCGGATCACTTTGGCCTTAACGTCCACAGACCCTGAAAGGGAAGGAACGCGGAGGACCAACTGGACGACAGAGCCCGGATCCAAGGCGGCCGGGTGCGTAAACATGAGGCCTCCCTTGCTGATGTTCTGCCCCGAAACCGGGGTGGCCGGCTTTACTTCCAAGGAGAAGTTGGAGGAGAGGCGCGGAAATCTACGTCGTTCGTCGGTCATGGGCAACCCCGACAGGGGGGCTTTGAAAGAGTCAATTGATTTTCGCACATGGCGGGAAGTAACGTGCAGAAGCAGCTGCCCCCCTGGGCCATGACTCTCTTCCGTCTCTGATCCGGGTGCCGCCCGCCGTTTCCAAGAGGGCCGACTGGTAGGCAAGAAGCCAGCACGTCCGGTCCGCGCGGGCCTTGTCCGCGCCCAAAGATACTAGTTCTTCCGTAGTCTTCCGGCACATGGCCCGGCCGAGCGCGGTCAACGCAGTGTCTTTTTCCGCCTGGGAGAAGCCCGACGCCGTCCGCCGCAGTTCCGATTTCGCAAAGATCTTCTCCAATACAAGGGTCCGGCACTTGTCAAAATCGGAACCCTGTCCCTGTCTGCACGCGCCAAAGGCAGGCAGCTTCTCCACCAGGCCCAAGCTGTGGTTCATCCCATCCGGGACGCTCAGGAATTTTTCAGGAGCGCCCCTGCCGGTTGTCAACTGCACCGTGGCGCCGCCCGTCTCGAGGGTGGAATGCTCTGAGCTTCCAAAGATCTGTCGGACCGACTCCCAGGCAAGCGCCGCTTCTTCCTCTCCTTTCAATACAAAGCCGGATGCAGCAAAGCCTCCGCTCTTCAACGCTTCCACCGCCGACCGCATCACCGCGGTCTGCTCTCCCGCGGACACGGCCCGGAACCCGCCGGTTCCAAGGATGGTTCCACTCTGAACCCGGGTTTTGTCTCCGTCTTTCAGACTAGAGAGCCCCCGCTGAATAACGTCCGCGGCTTTGGCGCCGCCGAGTGCGGCGAGGCCGTCGGGCGACGGAACGGCGGTGCACTCGCTCTCATTCGCATGAGCGTTGACGATCCGGCACGTTGCGTCCACCCGGAAGAGGCAGAACCGTGTGCCGGACGACCCGGCATCGATCACCAGACGCAGGTCTTTGGCTCCGGGTTCTGTCCGCGCGTTACCGCTGCACGCCCCGGCGCAGGCGGCCCATCCCACCAGCAGAAGGACTAGAATGGGCGGAGCGGATTTGGCGCGGAGGGTCACAGAAGTCATGACAAAGCACAGAGGTTTCAGGACGGGCGTCAACCAGTTCGCGGCGCGATTTTAGTTGCTCTGTGGGCCATGCGCACAAGCGTGCATGGGTGCGCCGGATCTTTGGATTTGTATTAGTCGCTTTTGTGGGATTGAATGTCGCGGCGGCCTGGGCTCTGCACGAGCTTCCGGCGCTCCGCTACCTGGATACAGACATCTTTGTCTGGACATGGAAACATGACACTCTGGTCTCCGGCCGTCTCTCTGGTTTCGATTGTCTCCTTCTGGGCGACAGTCAGATCATGGGTGGAGTCCTGCCCCGTCTCCTGTCTGAAAAGACCGGACAGAGATGCTACAACCTGGGTCTTCCCGCCATGAAGGTCCGCGGTCTGCCGGCGCAGCTGTCGTTGATCACGAAGCACGCCCCGTCGGTCCGGACAGTGATTGTGAACGTTAGCCCCATCTTTCTTTTCCGGGGCGACGTGGAGCGGGCCTTTCATACATACTCAGGCGCTGACCTGTCGGTGCGCGTTTTTCCCAGGTTTCAGTCACAGCTCGGCGCGGTCCGGTCGGCCGGCGATGGTTTGAATACACTTTTTTTGCGTCTGCCTC
>JACPZR010000051.1 GCA_016195395.1 Spirochaetia bacterium | reverse complement strand
GCGCGCGGGGCTAAGGATATCGAGGGAAGCGACTTCCAATACAGCGCGTCCCTCTATTATATGAAGTCCCAGGGCCCCAATTTCGGCGATGTACAGCACCTGGACCCCAAGCGGTCCGGAAAAAGCGACGTCTCCTACTGGCTGGAAAACAAGGCCTGCGGCGGCGCATGCAGGCCCTCGGCGTCATCTACGGGGTATTGGTGGTCCGACGGTTTCAATGTGGCCGCCTCTGAAAGCTATAACGTTACCGCACGGTTTTCCATCGGCGGGCTGCGGCTCGAGACTATCAATTGGCAGTACAAGCAGGGAGACGGCACGTTTGCAAACGGCACCCAGCAGATCGATGAGAAGGGGCATTTTTTCAAGGGGTCAGCATGGGATTTCCAGAACAACGGCGTCGCTGTGGGTTATCTCCATAAATTCACGGACAAGATAACGCTCGATTCTGAGGTCACAGCACGTCATACCGCCATTCTCTCGAGCTCTCACGAAGAATATCCCAATGTTACAACTCCGGATGCCTACTACCGTCCCGGAGATACCACTTCACTTACCTCTTACAGCCGGCCGGACGATGAGTTTGACCTCCGTGAGAAATTCTACTGGGAGCAGACCGCGCGTGCGAATCTCACCATGGGACTGGAGCGCAGCCACTTCATTGTTCCCAGGGGATACGGCGACTACCGGCGGCTGGGGTATACAAACGACGCCGCGTACTTACAGCAGGTATGGTCGCCTTGGATGTGGCTGACCCTGACGGCCGGATTTCGCTATGACAACAACACGATCTACGGCGCCTCGCAGACACCGCGGATCAGCGCTGTTTTCCGTCCTGCTGACGACCTGACGTTCAAGGCGCTGTTTTCCACAGGTTTCCGGGGCCCCACGGCCCTTGAGTTGTACGGTGAAACGGCCCAGCGTCGCGCCAATCCCTACCTCCAACCGGAGCGTCTGCGCTCTATGGAGATTGGCGCAGCATACCGGTTTGTGAAGCGATACTACGTTTCGGCGAACGCATACTGCAACAAAATCACAGAACTCCTCTTGGAAGTGCAGACGAACGAGGCCAACCCCAATTCCCAGAGCGGGGCCAACTATAACCAGAACCAGAACGTGGGACGCGCGGTGATCTGCGGGGCGGAGGTGGCGGCCGATTTTCAAGTGAGCAAACAGATTAAGTTATTTATAAATTATACGTATAATTCCGGGCGGTATGAAGACCTGCCGCTTTCGCAGACCTCATCGCCGTCCACAAAGGGAAGGCCCGGAGACGACATGCTGTTTGACGCCTATGCGGCGGCCTACAAGCAGGCGTTCAACCGTGACATCGTGCCGGAGACAGGTCCTATCCCTAACATTGCGAGAAACCATGCAAATGCGGGAGTCACATGGTACCCCGTGCCCTCCCTTTCGATGCATATCCGGGCCAACTACGTGGACCTGCGCCGCACCATTGCCACCAACCCGGAAAGCACCGTAAAGGGCTACACCATGGTGGATATGAACATCCGTAAGGAAGACTTCCTCGTGGACCGGATGTTTGGGCAGGTGTTGGTGAATAACGTGATCAATGAGCAGTACTTTGACCCCGGCATCCGGACCGCCACGGGCGGCTATTATCCCACGCGCCATCCCCTCGAGAGACGCAATATCTGGCTGTCACTGGGGTACCACTTCTAGGGTGGCACTCCACCGGCATGGCGCTAGGGGTTTTTGATCAAGCGGTCCACCGCCTCTTTCTTTTTCGATGCTATCCGCAGATATTCCTGGGCCTGCTGGTTGCGGGGATCAATCAAAAGAACATTCTCAAACGAATGCACGGCCAGATCGTATTCACGCTGTTGGTAATGCTGGACGCCTGTACGGAAGTATTCCTGCAAATGCGGTTGCTGGGTGCGGCGGAGCTGTTCCAGGTCCGCGCGCGCACGGTCGTTCTTTTCGGAGTAGTTCAAAGAAGCTGCATAACGCCTGATGGCTTCCAGAAAACTTCCGGACTGCGCCAGTCGCTCGCCGTCCTCGCGCGCCGACTCTGACAGAGACGTAAGGCAGGTTTCAAGTCCCTCTGATGCTTCGCGCTGCCCGGGATACACTCTCATGACTTGGCGGTAAATCCCCGCAGCAGCCTCGAGGTTTCCGCTTTCGCGGAACCGTCGCGCCTGCAGGAGAAGCGGGCGCACTTCCGTTCCGGTTGTGCGCTGGGTAATCAAGTCACGGTAGAAGAGGGCTGTCTGATTGGCGGGGTCCCGGCGTAGAATTGTTTCAAACACAATCTTCGCAGACCGAAGTTTTCCGTCATTCCAAAGGTTCACGCCCGCCTGCAGGAGCTCGGTGAGGCGCGCCCGTTCAACCACCGGCTGCGGGATGGCCAGTCCGGAAGCCTTCGCGTACGTCAGATTTAGAGAAAGAAATGTCTGTTCTGGAAACATCGTTCCCTCTTTTCTACAGTCGGACTGACCGCTTGCCACACGGTTGGCCATTCCCGCTGTCATAACGCCGATCTTGCCGTAGTCAGGAGCAATTCCAAACGTTGTCCCGGCGCGTACCAGTGAGGCAAATCCTGTCATGAGGACGATCCCGTTTTCGCGGCAGAAGCGGGAGAGCTGCTCAAAGCGTTCGCTGTCGTAGAGAGGGTCGGCGATCAAGTAGAAAGCGTCAGTCTTTCCTTTTAGATTCTGGAGCGCAGACGAGAAATCCTCTTTGCTCCGCAGACGCAGACGCTTGTACTGATATCCAAAGCGAAGGTCAAAGTAGTCGCCTTCGGCCGCTTGGTATTCTCCTTCCGCTGTAGTGTAAAACGCGGTGACGCGCCGCGCCTGCGGCGCAATTTCCCTCAGTGTCCGGAAATATTCGGCAATGGAGACATCGAGGGCTACGCCGCACGCACGGTCGCTTTTGAAGTCCAGCGTGCGCGGGGAAGTGATCATAGAGAAGATCACAGGTTTTTTTTGAACGTTATCGAGAGCTGCTTTGGCTGCCCGCATTCCCAGCACTACAAATGCATCCGTGCCGGCGGTATCCCGCTCTCTAAAATACGACTCAACGCCGCTGTCTTCCCCCAGTGAGTCCAGATACGTGATCCGAACTTCGCCGTCTATTGAGGACTGTATGCCCGCCAGGGCTTCCGCGTAGATTCCGGTGTCCGATGACAGGAGGACCTCAATGCGTCGTTCCTTTCCCGATGATGAAAGCGGATGCGGTCCAAAAAGAGAGAGAGTGAAAAGTGCCGCGAACAATCCAAAGCGACGAACGGTCATGCCATCTGGTGACTCGATGGAGTCAGTCATGCAAGCAAAAAAATCACTTGTTGCGGCGGATCATGGCGAAGGTGATATCGTCGTGGGGGCGCCGGCCTTTCTGGTGCGCCTTGATCGCGTTGACCACACTAGTGCGCAGTTGGTCCAAATCCCCTTGGCCGTGTTCTTCCAGTACTTCGATGAGCCTGTCCTGACCAAAGAGATTGGACGCGCTGTCCATGGCTTCCGTAATCCCGTCGGTGAAGAGGAAGAGGAGGTCTCCGGGGTCCAGATGAAACTTCGTGTTTCTCGTTTCCTTGCGGATGTCCGGTTCCAAGGCCAGCCACAAGCCTGCAGATTCGATGATTTCCACCCGTCGCTTCTTTTTGCGAAAGATCAGAACGTCCTGGTGGAGGCCGGCCATCTCAATTCTGCCGGAAGCATCCGCCCTGAAGAACGTGGCCGTCATGTATCGATTCTCTTTCAGGTGCTTGACGTTTGCGAAGAGCACCTTGTTCACGTAGACAAATGCTTCATCCGGTTTCAGGTCCGGTTTGATTTCCATGGCTGCTTGAAACGCGGTCTGCGCCATGAGCATCGTGATCCCTGCCTGAAGGCCGTGCCCGCAGACATCGCCAATCAGAAACCACCAATAACGCTTCCCACCTTTCGTGATTTCTATCAGGTCGTAATAGTCCCCTCCCACTTCCGTGGCCGTTTCCATGTAGCCCATGAATGCATAGGGGCCGGTGACTCCGTCCTTGGGCAGGACCGATGTCTGGATATTCCGCGCCATCTCCAGTTCCCGCGCCGCGGCGGCCTGCTGGATCTTCTGTCCCTCCGCTTCTTTCAGGCTGTGCGACATCTCATTGAAGACGGCTGCCAGTTCGCCGATTTCACCGCCGGTTTCAATCTCCACAGTGACTCCCAGGTTGCCGCGGCCCAGT
>JACPZR010000050.1 GCA_016195395.1 Spirochaetia bacterium | reverse complement strand
TCCCCAGTCGCTTTGTGACGAGAGAGCCTATGTAGCCGGACGCGCCGGTGACTGCAATTTTCTGTTTTCCCTTCATATATGATTCCTAGTGAACAAAAAATGCCGCCCCCGCAATCAAGAGCACGGACTGCACAAGGATCCAAAAACCCCGGATGGAAATTCTGTGATGGAGCCACTCGCCTATGACAATCCCCAGAGGGACTACCGGGAAGAGCGCAAGCGACGTCCAGCCCGTGTTTTCCGTCCACCGCCCCTGATACGCGAACATTCCTATCAGTATCCCGTTTGTAACAAGCCACACCATCATCAGCGTGCTTCGGAACGCGCCCTTTGTAAGGTTCGACCGGCTGGCTGCATACACTAGAAGCGGTCCGCCGGATGCGTACATTCCGTGCGTGATCCCCGATGTGAAAACCACCGCGTGAAAGAGCCAGGCGGGCATACCGGGCGCGGAAACGGCGCCGGAGTAGAGACGCCAGAGTTCCCTCACCGCGAAGAGCAGAATGATCGCCCCAAACAGAGGGCGCGCGCCCTGTGACGGGAGATAACGCATGACCAAGGCCCCAACCAAAATTCCAGGCGTCATCCAGAGAAGGATACCGCGAAAGACCAGCCGCCAGTCCACCTGCGCGCGTCCAATCCAGATAAAGTAGATGCAGAGGGGAACGTTGAGCGCCACCATCACCGGGATGATGGAGTCCAGAGAGAACATGTGCGCCCCCAAAGTGACTGCGATGACGGTTCCGCCAAAGCCCGTAATCGCCTGGGTGGCAAAGGCAAAGAGGACTACGCTGCCGAACAAAAAGAAGAACAGGGAATAGGACGTAGTGATATCCGGCACGGGGGCAGACTTCCCGGAACGGCCGGAAAAGCGCACGTACTTTTGCGCGAATTAATAGCTCTGCTGAATGCCGAAAGCGTCACGGCCGGGCACCGGGATGAACTCAAATTCCGGATACACGAGCTTCAAGCCGGCCACAACGTTCTCCGCCACAGAGAGCGGTGTCTGCTGGCCTACTCCCAGGTAGTTTGAACCCGCATCGACAATGAAGCGACGCTTCCCGTCGTTGTCAACGACCGCCTTGATGTGCCCGCCAATCATGGGGCGAAAACCAAACTCTTCCCGCCGCAGGTTGACCGTCGTTTCCTGGTGCGGCTTGGTTCCAAACGAGTAGAATAAAGGCTCATGGTTGGTGTCGTTCGGGATAAAGGCAACATACGTCATGTGCTTACCGTCGCCCATGGCATCCAGCTGCTGGCGAAAGCGGTCCCGGCGCACGGCGTCGTAGTCGATCTTCTCTGTGAATCGGCCGATCTTGAACCGCTGCTGGATGGGGACAAAGAGCACCGGCAGCGCGTCGGTCTTCTTCAGGTCGAGGATGTGCTCCGGAGAAAAACAATTCTTCACAAATTCCAGGATCTCCGCTTGGAGGCCGGGTGAATCACGGAAGAGCACCCACTCGGTGACAACAGCAAGGGCCGCGTCTGCGACCGGGCTGTCACGAAAACTGAAGGCATGACGGTAGAAACGTTCCCCCGGTTGAAAGCGCACGACGCCTCCCGCCGTAAGGTACGCCCGCGCCTCAAGGTCGATCACGTCTACGAGGATGAGCCCGTTTCCGTCCTCCGAAAGGCCCCCGGACATCCCTTGGTGGATTTTCCCCGTGGTTACGCGCCGCACCACAATCCCGCGCTCCAATGATGCGGGATCCTCCACCTCAATCAAATAAGACACTGTCGACATTGCTCACCTCTTGACAAACACAGCGGGCGCGCCAGCATTGTTTTGTGAACAAGCCGCGACTGTTTCCATATTTGACGATAATTGTCGGCGCAACCCTATTTTTTTCCTGCAAGTCGATCGCCCGGTCACTGTATCCCGTAGACATAGGCGCGGAACTCAACGAACAGATAGCCGACTCCTTTGACCAGACCCGGCCCGTCAAAGTATTGTATGCCACCAACCGGCGGCCCGGCCCCGGGGGAACCTGCACGGACCAGCAGTTCACGGTGGACCTAGACCGTGAAGTCCGATTTGGCGCGTGCAGCGTCAGCGTGCCTTCCTACCACTCTGTGGGCGCGATCGATGAAACGGACAAGGACATGGACGCGGATCGATACTTTGTCGCTGCATCCCATACGCCGCTCACGAACGACGCATTCTACACGGAACTTTCTTCTAATAAGAAGCGGCCCACACTGCTCTTTGTCCATGGTTTCAACGTGCGGTTCCATGAGGCCGTGATGCGCGCCGCACAGATCGCCTATGATGCCAAGTTCCAAGGTAACGTCGTTCTATTCACATGGCCGGCTGGCGCCGGGGAAAGTATGCTTGATTCGCTTCTGATCAACCGCACATACACGCAGAACCAGGAAAATGCAAAGCAGACAATCGTTCCATTTCAAACATTTTTGGAACAGGTCATAGACTCGAGTTCCACACTGCACGTAGTTGTGCACAGTATGTGACATCAAATAACGCTCCCTGCCATTGCGGCTGTCGGCAAAGCAAGGGGACGCGTTATTTCCCAGCTGATATTGAATGCGCCCGATTTTCCCGCTGATGAATTCCGCGCCAAAGCGGCGGATATCCGACACTCCGCCAAGCGGGTGACGCTGTACTGCTCGCCCGGCGACAATGCGCTGAAAGCGTCGGAACGAGTGAACCAGAACAGCCGCATTGGCTCCTGCGGGAAAGTGGACGGGATCGATGTCATCAACGTAAACGAAGTGGACTCACCGGCCCTTGGGATCGGCGGACTGGGGCACGGCTATTACGCCGGCCGGCCCATCATGACGGATATCTTTCAGGTCATCCTGGGAATGGACACATCGAAGCGGCTCTTCATCCGAAAGAGCGCGGACAGCGGCGGGGAGAACTTCGTCCTGCGCAGATAACCGGACTCCGCAATTCCGGATGTTCAGGCCATATTCCTGATTGACGCAGCACGTCGAAGTGCGTCAATCGGCGCGATGACTCCACGCATGATCCGGGCCCTGGCGCTCACACTCCCACTCTCTCTTTTAGCGTTCGCCGTGCACCCCACTGCGGCCCTTGAGACCGCCGGCGCGGGAGATGGCGCGCAGAGCCCCGCAGACTGCGCCCTCTTGAATGATCTGGCACGCAACGGGCGCTCCTCTGATGAACGCGCTTTTGCGCTCCGTGCGCTTTCTCAATGTCCGCGCTCGGATGCCGTCCGTTCCACGTTGGAGTACTCCGTCGTCAATGATGATGCCGCCTGCAGAAAGAGCGCCTTGGAAAGCCTGGGCGCCCACATGACCCATGCATCGCAGAGCGTAATCCTGGACCTCTACCGCCGCGGAAAATGCGATGCCGACAAGAGTCTCTGCTATCGTTATGCGTCGCAGCTTGCAGTGCCCAAGGACAGAGACGACCTCCTGTCGATGGCAAAAGAAGGGATCGTATCTTCAAACAGGGGGGTCAGGACCGCCGCTTTGATCATGGCGGGAAAGATTCTCGCGGAATCAGAAAAGGCAAGGATCCGCCGCGCATTCACGGATAAAGACCCGGTTGTGGCTGGAGCCGCTTTGGCTGCGGCCGCCTACTTTCCCTCGGATGCTTTCTTCCTGGAAGAGGGAATTGCCGCCATGCGTTCCACAGACGCAGCCGTTCAATCGCAGGCAATTCTTCTCACGGCCCATACCGGCGGCGAGCGGGCCCGTGCCGCCTTGGTGCACCTGGAATTTTCCGGTCTCTATGAGACCAACCGTCCCCTCCTGATCGACGTTCTCCAAAAAATGGGCGCGCTCGGCCGTTCCGCCGTCACGCTCCAGCCTGTCCGCCTTCATACGGAGCCTTCAGATAACGCTCCCCTTGCAGGAGTGTTGGAAGCCGACCGGGTAGTGTACATAGAAGAAACCGGTCGGAACCTCCACACATCCGCAGGCGTTGTGTCCAACTGGATCAAAGTGCGCTCCGCAGAAGGGGCACGCGGCTGGGTACGCGGAAAGGACGTGCGCGCGCACGATGCCATTGCAAGCCGCGACCTTCCCGCAAAAGAGCAGCTTGAAAAGAACTCTGACAAAAAAGGCATGGGCCGCGCGGACGAATCCTCTTCAAAGGAAGAAGGCCGCGACATCCGCGACCTGCCGTTCGATAACAAGCAAGATAAGCAGAAACCGGAGGAACCCAAAAAACAGGGTTCCGAAAAGCGCAAGTTTACGCCGGTCTCCGGCACTGACTGGGACGACGTTGCTCACTACTTTGCCGGGATGCCCGTCCCGGCCACGAGTCCCTTGGCGCCGATTACGAACACCAACGAATTTGCAGCGCACCGCGCCAGTATGGACAGAATGTTTGCCGCTTTTGAGACATCGCACCTGTCCAAGATGCGCGCATGGTCCGAGAAGGAACTGGGAGACCCGGGTACGCCCGTGCTCTTCTATCCTTTCGGCGGACCGGACATGGTGATCTCACAGTCATTTTTTCCGCATGTGAAGGACTTTGTTCTTTTTGGCTTGGAAGACCCGGGCCGTCCCCCAAATCCCTTGGCTGTTGATCCGGGAAAGCTGGGCCGCGGATTGGCGGGTATCCAGCATGCGCTCCATAGTATTGTGAATTATACCTTCTTCCAAACGAAGCTGATGGAACAGGATCTCTACGCATCGGATTTCAAAGGCGTGGCCCCTCTTCTTCTTGTGTTCATTGCGCGCACGGGAAACAAGGTAACGGACGTCTGTGAAGTATGGGTGGATAACGCTGGAAATCTTTCAGAAATCGCGGACGACTCGGCTGCGAAGACCAACCGCGAAGTGCCGGGCCGCGTATCGCGCAAGAGCCTGAAGACTCCCGGTATTCCGGGCATCCGGATTCACTTTGAAAAGGCAGGCCGGCAGCGTACGGCTACGTTCTTTCAGGTCAACGTGGACGATACCCATATCGCGCAGACACCGTATTTTCTGAAATACATCCGCTCCATGGGCGACCGGAGTGTGTACATCAAGGCTGCATCGTACCTCCTGCACTGGGGAAACTTCAACCTGATCCGCGCCTTCATTCATGACGAATCCAAGCTGATTCTACAAGACGATACGGGCATCCCCCTGCGCATGTTCGATCAGAAAGTCTGGGGGATGACGTTCTACGGAAATTACATCCAGCCCATCCCGCTCTTTGCCGGACAATACCAGCCGGATTTGAGGCATATCTATGTGCTGAAGACGGGTGTACGCGCCCTGCCCTTTACCATCGGTTATACTTTTGGTCCGGGTGCATCGAGCTTGATCCTCGCCAAACGTAAACCTTGATCCGCCGGATCAACAGCCGCGCCCCGGGTCGGCACGTCCCGGCGCCGGGGGTCCCGGCTCGGCGATGGATTCAGGGGGGCCCGCGCGCGTCTTTGGCCGCCCGAATCTCCGCGCGGAGGCCCGGCCGGCTGCTCTGCCTCGCTCTTGTGCTGGTGTTCTTTGAAGCGGTGTCCGGATGCCGGCCGCCGCCTGATCCCTACCGCCTGACGGGGTTTGCCTTTGGCTCCACGTACTCCGTCACGCTCGATGAGACCGACCCTGCAACCCAGGGGATCAGCGACGCCCTCGACTCAGAG